>JBOGUK010000229.1:0-6164 GCA_050695915.1 Anaerolineales bacterium | reverse complement strand
ATCCAGCGCTTCGCAGAGGCAGGACTCGCGCTCTGCTCGAGTAACCAGGCAAGGGCGCGCTCAGCGAAATTTGTTTCCTGCTCCAGGTTCTTCGAATACGCGACCTGACGCGTGATCGCCATTTTTTGCAGATCGACTTCCGCGATCATTTGAGCTTCGGTGTCGAGCACATAGGCCATGTTATTCTGGCCAAGCGCCATCGCGTTGCCGCTCATGTATTCCTCGTTACCGAATTGCGGTATCTCCAGGCTTCGCTGTGAGCCATCGATGAGGGAAGTAACCGTCAGCGCGTTTTCTATGCCGCTGGAAAAATCGGTGCACAGTGTTACGGTGGACTCCAAATCCTCCGAGTACTGGACTTGAGTCGGGTAACCCACCTCGCACAATCTCGCGCCTTCATCAAGGAATGCTTTCTGCGCCAAATCAAAGATCAGCAGGTTCGTGCCTGCGCCGTAGGTCATGATGTAAAGCAGATCTTCGCGCAGCGCCACGGGGCGGCCGATGCTGTTGTTTGCCCAGTTCACGAATGGAGCATCCAGCTGGTTAGTGCCGATCTGTTTGCCGTTGCGTGCGTCCAAAATAGTCAAGAACAGGGGCCATTTCTCGGTGGGCGGGTAGAGCCTCTCTGAATTGAACGTTATTCCCTTTTCGATTTTTTCCTCTATACCGCGCTGCTCAATAATGAAAAGGCGATTGCTGACTTTGTCATAGAAAGAACCGAAAGGAAACCCGGTCTCGATCGCCCAATCCAGTTGATTGGTGTTGGAATATGCCATTAGCTGTGGCATTTCCAACACTCTTTGGGTAGTGGATCCCGTCACCCAGCCGCTGTCCCAGATGAAGATCGGTCCGACGGTCGAGACAGAATCTTGCGCGTCAGGCGCGATTTCGCTGGCCAGGCTTCTGGTTGCTGGCAGCCAGAAGGGGAGTGTAAGCAAAAGGACAATTAGGGAAACAGCGCCCGCGAGGACGCGCATAGACTTGTTCATAATCACCTCGGGATAAGTTTTACTGTTCTTAATACACCGCCAGTGTTGTTAGCGTTCCATTCGGAAACAGCCCAGCGTTATAATTCCCGCGCCCCAGATGGCGGAAACAAGTCAAGAGAAAGTTCCTTTGCCGGTCGAACCTCCTTTGCTGCGTAAGCCCCGTGCCGTTGTAATTGGCGCTTCCTCCGGCATTGGCGCGGCCATCGCCCGCAAGCTGGCTGCCGAAGGCTACCTGGTCGCCACCTTGGCGCGCAGCAAAGAAAAGTTGGGCGCGCTTTGCTCCGAGATCAACGCACACGAAGGAGAACCCAGAGCGCTTCCCTACGCGCATGATGTCACCGAGCTTGAGGCAATCCCCGAATTGTTCCAACGATTGCTGAAAGATTTGGGCGGAATTGATGCGATGGTTTATTGCGCGGGCGTTAACCACCGCGTCCAGTTGGACGAATTCAATCCGCAGAAAGATCGCCAGATGCTGGAGACCAACCTCTTGGGAGGCGTTGCCTGGCTCGGGCAAGGCGCCGTGCTGTTCCGCAGCATGGGCGCGGGGAAACTGGTGGGGATATCATCCGTTGCCGGCGATCGGGGACGAGTGCTGAATCCCGGATACAACAGTTCGAAGGCGGGGCTGGATGCTTATATGGAGGGCCTGCGTAATCGGCTTAACCGGCATGGCGTCCACGTGCTCACCGTGAAACCTGGATTCGTCAAGACGGACATGCTGAAAGCCAGCCCCCATGCGCACCCGGGGGCGATCACCCCCGAACAGTGCGCAAACGGCGTCTGGAGGGCGATGCGCGGAAGAAAGCAACTCGTCTATATTCCCTGGTATTGGCGTTGGATCATGCTTGCCGTGCGCCTGACGCCGTCCTTTATTTTTCGGAGACTTTCCTTTTGACAGCCGCCGCCGAACGCGCGCTGCCGCTGGAGCGGCTGGCGCGCTTGGAAAATTTCGGTCACTCTTTGCGCGCCCCTGCGTATCTCTATCAGCCCGAACGCGTCGAGCAGCTAGGCGATCTCCTCGAACTGGCACGCCGCCAAAATCTCAGCGTTGCCTTAAGAGGCAGCGGACGCAGCTATGGCGACGCGGCACTCAATAGCGGCCAAATCGTGATCGACCAGCGGCGCTTGAACCGCGTGCAGGAATGGGATCCAGAAACTGGTGTGATCCGCGTCGAACCCGGTGTCACGATCGAGCAATTGTGGAAACACGTACTCCCTCATGGCTGGTGGCCGCCTGTGGTCCCGGGGACCATGCTGCCCACCCTGGGCGGCTGCCTGGCAGCCAACATCCACGGCAAGAACAACTGGCAGGCTGGCACGTTAGGCGAGCATGCGCTGGAATTCGAAGCGCTGCTGCCAAACGGGCAAACCACTCGCTGCACGCCGGATGAAAACAGCGAAATGTTTTATTCCATGATCGGCGGCATGGGCCTGCTTGGGTTGTTTACCTCTATTAAGTTGCAACTGAAAAAGATTGCCTCCGGTAACATGAACGTGACCGCGTGGACGGAAGGCAGTATCCAGACTATGCTGACCGCGGTCGATGAACACAAGGAATCCGATTACGTTGTCGGTTGGGTGGATTGCCTCGCGGGCGGTAAACGCCTTGGGCGCGGGCAGATCCACAGTGCGCGTTATCTCAAAAACGGCGAGTCTCAAGATGAGCAGCGAACCCTGCGCGTCGAGCATCAAGTCTTGCCGGATCGCTACTTCGGTATTTTGCCGAAAAAATGCTTGCCAAAGTTGATCGCACCGTTCACGAACAATTTCGGTACCTGGGGAGTCAACACGGTTAAGTACACAGCCAATGCCACACTAGGCAACCATAAAACGTATCGACAATCTCTCGTGTCGTTCAACTTCCTGCTTGATTACATCCCCGGCTGGGAACGCAGTTACGGACGGGGCGGGTTGATCCAGTATCAGAGCTTTATTCCCAAAGAGCTCGCCCGCGACGGCTATGCTGAGATCTTACGGCTTTGCAAGGATCGCGGCCTGCCCTCCTATCTTGGCGTGCTTAAGCGCCATCGCCCGGACAAGTTCCTGCTCAGCCATGCCGTCGATGGCTTTTCGCTTGCACTCGATTTCCCCGTTACCGATGCCAACCGGAAGCGACTGAAAGAACTGACGAGCGAAATGGATGAGATTGTTTTGAACGCGGGTGGGCGTTTCTACTTTGCGAAAGACAGCACGTTAAACGCGGAAAAGGTTCGGCGATATCTTGGCGACGACACTGTAAAAAAGTTCAGGGAGTTGAAAAACTCTGTCGACCCAGATAACATTTTGCAGTCCGATCTGTATCGACGTTGTTTTGATGGATAATATAGATACCTGCCAAGTCTATCGTCTGGGGGTGATCGAATACATAAAGGCGTGGCATTTGCAAAACCAGTTGGCGGCCCAGATCGTCGCCGGGGAACAGCCGCCCACGCTGCTGCTTCTAGAGCATTCGCACGTCTACACATTCGGGCGCCGCGGCAACGCCGAGAATTTGCTTTGGGAGCAGGCCAAGCTACAGGAGCAGCACGTGGATGTGCATTGGGTGGATCGCGGCGGCGACGTTACCTATCATGGGCCGGGGCAACTGGTGGGTTACCCGCTGATGCCGTTGGGCGAGGTGAGCCTCGAAAACGGCAAGCCGCGCCTGCCGCAGGTGAACTACATCGGCTATCTGCGCAACCTCGAAAGAGTGCTGATCAATGCGCTCGCCGAACTCGGCGTGCCCGCGGGACAGGTCACCGGGCAGACGGGAGTGTGGGTGCAGCCGGAGGTGGCTTCGCGCTGCCGCCATTGCCCGCCCGAACTCAAGCAGGCGCCGAGCAAGATCGCATCGATCGGCGTTCGTGTGGATTCCAAGGGCATCTCGCGGCATGGCTTTGCCCTCAACGTGGTGCCAGATATGACCTACTGGAAAGGTATCATCGCCTGCGGACTGGATAACCAGAACCAGATCAGCCTTGAATATCTGCTTGATGAAACGCCTGGCATGGAACGTGTAATCGAAGAGGTCGTTGAAGCTTTTGGCGAGGTGTTCGGTTACCGGATGCAGGTGGCGGAAGGCATCATCCAGTTTTAGACCTGCCTGCGGATTTGTTTGACACCCCTGGCCAAAATTCGTAGACTTCAACGCGACCGTAATTGAAATGATTATGACGAATTCATTTGTACTGATCATGACGGAGGGGCCTTTCCCCGGCCAGCGTTTTGATCTAAAAGGTCAAAGCGTGATCATCGGCCGCGACCCGGCTTCGAATTTTGTCATCGATGACATCGAGGTTTCGCGGCGCCATGCTCGTTTGATCGTTCAGGGCAGCGGTTTCGCCATCGAGGATCTGGGTTCCACGAATGGAACATTCGTGGAGGACCAGCGCATCCGCAATCTGGTTCCTTTGCAGCCCGGCGTAACGATCCGATTGGGGGAGCGGATTAGTTTCAGTTACGAAGCCCTGGCACCCGACGAGGCGGAGACGCGCGATTTTGCCTCCACACCGCCAACTTCGTCGCAGCGAATGTCTTCGCGTGCGATGAGGCGCGGTGAACCCGCACCGCCGCCCACGCCAGCGTTTGTTTCCGAGCCCAAGGTGGAGAGTATTGAGTCTTTGGGCAGCGGACAGCCCGGGGAGCCAGCCCCTGCCCAATCGAGGTTGCGCCCGCGCCGCAAAGGCATCCGCCTGCCCGTGTTCAGCAGACCATGGATGATTGGCTGCGGCATCCTGCTGATCCTCGGATTGTGCGCCGGGATCACCTTCCTGTGGTACGTGGACGCCAATTTCCTCTGGTGCGATGTCTTTGGCGGGCTGATCCCGACTTGCCGATAACATCCTGGGCTCCCATCCCTGGTCGGGAGCCGTAAAGTTGTTGTTCGCGTAGAGGTGGGGAGGGTCATGATTACTTTACAAACATCTGATTTTGGCCCGAAGGCAATGACCAAACTGATTGGCCTCCCGGTGCTCCGAGCGGTGGTCCAGAACTGTGTGGCCTAGTGGGCGCATTGCAATGCGCCCCTACGACTTTTCGATTGGTAAAAGTGCAGAGAAGGATAATCGCACAAGATGGTGGTTCTGTCGGGAACTTGGGCGGGTTTGTAAAGGCTTTCTAAAATCTGAGTAGAATCCAGTCAAACGATGAAGCTCTTCATTCCAGGCCCCGTCAACGTAGATGAAAAGATCGCCGCGGCGCAAACGCAGCCTATGCTGCCGCACCGCAGCGCGCAATTCGAGGAAATGTTCCGCCGCTGCGCTGAGAACGCCCAAAAAATCTTCCTGACACAATACCGCGTCCTCATCAGCGCCTCCTCGGGCACGGGTTTCCACGAAGCCGCGGTGCGCAACCTCGTGAATGAAGACGTGCTTTGCTGCGTGAACGGCGCCTTCGCCAGCCGCTGGCAGCAGGTGGCAGAGACCAACGGCAAGCAGACCGATGTGGTCGAAGCGGAATGGAAAAAACCCATCACCCCTGAAATGGTGGCCAATGCGCTGAAAAAGAAGAAGTACGAGGCGCTCCTCGTTGTGCACAATGAAACATCTACTGGATTGGTGAATCCTGTCGAGGAAATAGCGGCCGTTGCCCATGAAGTCAGCCCGGATACGCTGATTTGCGTCGATGCAGTGTCCTCGTTCGCGGGCGATCAACTTGAGATGGACGCCTGGGGGTTAGACATGGTGCTGACCTCCTCCCAGAAGGCGTTGGCGCTGCCGCCCGGCATCGCCATGGCGGCAGTCAGCGACCGCGCCATGGCGAAAGCGGAAAGTGTCCAAACCCGCGGCTGGTATTTTGACCTTGTTCGCCTCGAGAAGCACCGGCTGAAGGATTCCACTCCCGCTACTCCAGCCATTGGGTTGATCTACGCATTGGATATGCAGTTGGAGCGCATCCTGGCCGAAGAGCTGGAGGCTCGCATTGCCCGCCATGCCGCCATGGCGGAGATGACGCAGAAGTGGGCGCTGGATCGTAAGCTCGAGCTTTATGCGCCCGAGGGCTACCGTTCCAAGACTGTCACCACCATCGACAACAAGCTGGGGATCGATGTGGGCAAGCTGAACGCGTTCCTTCAGGAACGCGGCATGCGCATCGCCAATGGCTACGGGCCGCTGAAAGGCATCACCTTCCGCATCGGCCACATGGGGGAACTCACCCCGAGTGACGTCGAGGAATTGCTCGACGCGATGGATG
>JBOGUK010000228.1:0-4365 GCA_050695915.1 Anaerolineales bacterium | reverse complement strand
GCTAATGCCAAAGCCAAAGGAAAAGCTTCAGGCCGGCGATCAATTAGTGGTGGAAGGCAAGCTTGAGGACGTCCAGGTGCTCCGCGCCCTGCAGCACATTCAGGTGGAAGACGGAAAAGGATATAGCTTGGGAGAATTGGAAACCGAAGAAATCGGCCTGGTGGAAGCGGTAATTTCACCGCATTCCAATTTGGCGAACAAAACGCTGCGTGAGCTCAAATTTCGCGAAAAATATGGCTTGAATATCCTGGCCATCTGGCGCGGCGGACGTGCCTATCGGTCGAATCTTCGTGAAATGCCGCTGCATCATGGAGATTCTCTCCTCATCTACGGGGACCGGAGCCGCATCAAAATGCTTGCCGAAGAAGGTCAATTCCTTATCCTCGCCCAGGAGCTTCAAGAAGCACCGAAAAAAGGTAAAGCTTTGTGGGCCACCCTGATCATGATCAGCGTCGCAGCATCGGTCGGGCTGGGCTGGCTTCGTATTGAAATCGCAGCCGTTGCCGGCGCCGTGCTGATGGTTCTGATGCGCTGTTTGACCATGGAGGAAGCCCAGAAATCCATTCAATGGCCTGGTATATTCCTGATCGCCGGTATGCTTCCCCTCGGAATCGCCCTTCAGAACAGCGGGACGGCCTCGTTCCTCGGAAGTCAGGCTTTTACAACCGCAGCGAATTGGGGCACTGCGACATCGCTTGCCATACTCTTCATAATCAGCAACCTGAGTGCGCAGTTCATTCCGCCCCCGGTGGTTGTGGTTTTGGTGTCGAGCATCGCATTAAACAGTGCAACCCATCTTGCGGCCAGTTCTCCAGCGCTTCTTCTGACGATCGCTATGGGAGCGGCAACGCCTTTCCTCACTCCAGTCAGCCATCCTGCGAACTTGCTGGTCATGGGTCCCGGTGGGTATCGTTTCACCGATTACGCTAAAGTTGGTTTGCCGCTAACATTATTGATCATGGTGGTTACCATCGTCGCCATGCCTTATTTCTGGCCCTAGACAAATTGTCCAACTTTAAGTTCACTCTCGAGGGGAGGGCCGGGCGCGCCCGTGCTGGGCGGTTCACCACGCCCCACGGAGATATCGAAACGCCGGTGTTCGCCCCTGTGGGTACCCAAGCCACGGTAAAAGCCGTAACCCCGTCGCAGCTCGAGGAAATGGGTGCCAGCTTAGTGCTGGCAAACACCTATCATCTTTATCTAAGGCCGGGTGGGGATCTGATCGCGGACATGGGCGGGATGCACAAATTCATGGACTGGAGTAGACCGATCCTGACTGATTCTGGCGGTTTCCAGGTGTTCTCGCTGGGCGAACGACGCGTGATCGATCCAGATGGCGTCACCTTTCGCAGCCATTTGGACGGCTCAACTCATCGTTTTACCCCTGAGAACGTGGTCGCGATCCAGGAAGCGCTTGGAGCTGACATCATCATGGTGCTGGACGAATGCGCCGAGCCGCATGACAAAGTTTATAACGAAGAGGCGCTAGCAAGGACCCATGCCTGGGCAGAGCGCTGCCTTCAGGCAAAGACTCGCAAGGACCAATCTTTGTTTGGAATTGTCCAGGGCGGAATATTTCCCGATTTACGTCAGAAATCGGCCGAATTCATCTCTTCGTTAGATTTCGATGGCATCGCCATCGGTGGGTTGTCAGTAGGCGAGAGTAAGGCGGAGATGCATGCTGTTCTCGAAGTGGTCGACCCTATCCTGCCGGAAAACAAGCCTCGCTACTTGATGGGCGTCGGAACTCCGCAAGACCTGGTGCAATGCATGCGGCGCGGCATCGACCTCTTCGATTGCGCACTGCCCACGCGAATTGGAAGGAACGGTTCCGTTTTCCTGCGCTCTGGAGGACGTCTGAATTTAAAGAATGCGGAATACGCACGCGACGGACAGCCGATCGACCCGGGCTGCGGCTGCTACTCCTGCCGCAATTTCACACGTGCCTATCTCCGTCATCTAGTCCAAGCCAAGGAAATGCTCGCGGCCACATTGCTTTCCATCCACAACCTCTACACTCTGATCCACCTGGCAAAGGATTTGCGGTCAGCAATCCTGCGCGGCGATTTTGAGCAGTTGGTTGCGTCGCTGGAAAAGGAACACGAATCAATGCGATCAGAGTCAATCCTCGCCAACTAACGGCTCCACATGAATCTCATCGACGCGATTACACTGGGCATCGTTCAAGGGCTGACTGAATTCATTCCCGTTTCCAGTTCGGGACATCTCATTCTTGCAAGGTATATATTCGGCATTCGTCTTGAAGATGGTCCTGCCTTTATCTTCGACATCCTCGTGCAGATGGGCACCTGGGTTGCGGTGGTTGCGTACTACCGCAACGATCTCATGGATATCGTTCGCCAGGTCTTCAAGAAGGCAGAAAGGGGCGCGAATGGCATCAGGCTGGGATTGTTGATTGTTTTTGCAACTTTGCCCGCAGTCATTGCGGGGTGGTTGCTGCGCGACAGCATGGAGGGGTTCCTTAGTTCGCTCACAGTAACAGGGTTTTTTCTGGTATTGAATGCAGCATTTCTGGTCATCGCTGAACTCGCTGGCAAGAGAACACGGGGCCAAGATGAACTAACAATAAAGGATGCTCTTTGGATTGGAACTTTTCAGATCTTTGCCCTATTCCCTGCGATTTCGCGCTCCGCAACCACGCTAAGCGGCGGGATGACGCGAAATCTGAAGCGTCCGGATGCGGCCCGGTTTGCCTTTTTAATGGCCGTCCCGGTGATGCCCGGTGCGGCAGTTGTGGCCCTGATTAACCTGGGGAGGTTGCCCGAGGCGAGTGGTTTAATGCTTCCCTTGATCGTGGGGTTTCTTGCTGCGGCCGTTGTTGGTTTCGCAAGCATCCATTGGCTTTTAATATTTCTTTCTTCGCGCTCTCTATATCCATTTGCTTTTTATTGCACCTTGGTTGGGGCGATCGTGATGTTGTTGGCTCGGGCTGGCTAGATGAGTCATAGACTCTTAATTGCCTTTGGGGGTCTGGTGTTGCTGAGCGCCTGCAGTTCCGCAACAGATCAAAGCATCTTGAATATTGCTGTCAGTCCATCAGCGCAACCCGTAAGCGATGCCATTCTCGCTTGCGCGTCGACAAGCGGGGAGGTGTTCACAACCATCGATATTCTTTATGCCGGGACATTTGAGCTTGCAGATTACGACCTTTTTATCCGCCTGGGAGAATCTGACGAGGAAGTGGGAGCAATCCTCCCCCTCGCGAAAGAAAGAGTAGGTGTCGCAGTAAATAATGGTCTTAGCTTAGGGTCGGTGAATCGAAATGCATTAGTTGAGATCCTGACCGGCCGTATCAGTAGCTGGTCCGACCTGGGTGGGCCGGAAGAGCCGCTGATTATTTGGGTTGGTCCTGAAAGCGACGATGCCCGCGGCATCATCGAAGAAGAATTGCTCCGCGGCGCCCCGATCGCCGGAAACGCTAGAGTCGCGCCAAACCCTTCGGCATTGCTTGATTCGGTGGCAACAGACCCCGGAAGCATAGGCATACTTCCTGCCGCATGGGCAGACGAAAGAGTAGACGTAATCGATTTAGGAATCGAAGTGCCCGTGTTGGCTATTAGCGCCAATGAACTTGAGCCCGAAGCTCGAGATTTGTTGGCCTGCCTGCAGGGAAGCACAGGGCAAGCCGTCCTCAGCGAGCGTTACGCACCGATCGATTAGTCAGGAGTCAGCGTGCAAATCTTCGAAATAGACAGCATACTTGCGAAATCCACTGCGTCGCATAAGAGTTACTTTGAATTCCTGCGCGTGCCATCTATGAGTCTCGGCATTTACAGGCTCCCGGCAGGCTCGCAGGATCACCAAAAGCCGCATAAACAGGACGAGGTTTATTATGTGCAAACGGGGCGCGCAGCTATTGAAGTTGATGGAACCACGCAGCCGGTCGTCACCGGTAGCATCATTTACGTTCCAGCGTTGGCAAATCACCGCTTTAAGCAAATCACAGAAGATCTGGAACTCTTGGTTTTCTTTGCCCCGGCTGAAGAGGACTAACCGTTTTCAGTCATTGAGTATCGCCAGCTTTCGTTCTAGCCTGGCCATCCGATATTCGAGTAGAGGTTGCCAGTGAGTTCGTTCGTAAACGGGCGTTTCAATCTGATGGATTAATTCGAGCGCCTGCTGTGTATAAGCAAATGCACGGCTGACATCCCGCGCTTTGTGCTCATAATACTTTGCGATCTCCACATGAGCATACACATAGCCATCAGTCGCCGCTTTTTCCCATAGGCGCATGGCAGATTCGTAATCCCCGCGCCGGCGGAAGAGGCAAGCCAGGTTTTCCACCAGTTGATATTCTTTTTCCGCGGGGATTTCCATGGCAAGCGTGCTCTGCATCACTTCAAT
>JBOGUK010000227.1:0-5853 GCA_050695915.1 Anaerolineales bacterium | reverse complement strand
GCGTCATCGAGGGCATCACCTTGGTGGTGAGGCCGATCGTGCCAAGCGTCCCCATGGTGTTCACACCGATGCGAAAGACGGGTTTTTCCAACCCGAAAGCCATGATCACCTGTTCGTCGGTGGCGTGAACGATCAGGCTATGACCGCGACCGCCAAAATGAATGAGCTCAATGCAGCGGTCGCAGCCCGCTTCCCAACCCTCAGCTTCGTACCAGCCGAGGACTGTGGTGAGCTTTTCGCGAGAGAGCGGCTCGTCGCGGCCGACCTTGCGCAGCCGGGCAACCAAAATGCGGGCTGACTGCGGGACGCTGATGCCCGCCATCCCGGCGAGCACCTGCGGCGATTTACCAACCGTAGCTGTGTTGATGCCGCCATCGGGATGGAACAACGTTTGGCGCATGGCTTGCGTCTGCGCTTCGTCCATGAAATAAGCTCCCTCGTTTTTCATGAGTTGCTCGAGGCGAGCGGCAATCGGACGGTCGGCGATTACGGCCTGTTCCGTTGCGCAGATCACCGAGTAATCGAAGGCCTTGCTGGCCACAATGTAGCGCGCGGCTTTTTCGAGATCGGCGCTGCGATCGACATAGGCTGGAACATTGCCGGGGCCAACCCCGTAGGCCGGTTTTCCCTGCGAATGCGCAGCGCGCACCATGGGGCTGCCGCCGGTGGCCAAGATCACAGCAGTGCGACGATGGCTCATCAGTTCCGTGGTGCCAGGCAGGCTGACCTGCGACATGCAATGGATGAGTCCTTCGGGAGCCCCGGCAGCCACGGCGGCATCCGCCATCAATTTGGCGGCTTCAACGCAGCAGTTCACGGCTGCGGGATGTGGAGCCACGATGACGCCATTGCGCGCTTTGACCGAGATAAGGATTTTGTTTATGACCGTAGAGGTGGGATTGGTGCTGGGAGTGAGCGCGGCGACCACGCCCATCGGCCAGGCAATTTCGTAAACGCCGGTTCCGGCATCGTGGCGCACCACACCCACGGTCTTTACATTCTTTATGCTTTCCCACACGTTGCGCGAGGCGAACTCGTCCTTTAATTTCTTGTGTTCAGGGACGCCGTATCCGGTTTCCTCGCTCGCCATGCGACCCAAGCGCTCAGCGGCGCCAAAGGCCGCATCCACCATGGCCTGACACACTCGGTCGACCTGTTCCTGAGTGGCTTTGCCCCAGATCTTCTGGGCGTTATAGGCCTGCTCCACCATGCTGCGGGCCTGTTGGATCGAGAGGAGGTCTTTATCCAGTTCAGCCATATTCGCCTCTTAGCTCTTTTGAAACACCACGTTGCCGTCCACCTGAAGTGAATCGATGACCGCCATGATCACAGCGTCTACAGGGGCGTCCTTGGTGAAGTTAGTCTGCCGGCCGCTTGAGCCGTGAGCGGTGAGCACCAAGTCTCCAACGCCAGCATCAACGGTATCCACGGCAACGTATGGGCGACCGAAGGGCTTGCCGGTTTCGTCGGCCTCGCGGCAGATAAGCAGCTTACGGCCTTCAAGTTTCTGATCTTTGATGGTGGCAACGGTGGTGCCGATGACTTTAGCAATTAGCATGAAGGCCTCGCGATTGACTGATTGGCCACCAGTGGGACGTATTGCGTGTTACGTATTGCGAAATTTGACATCTTAGTAGGCCCTTGCCATTTCCGGAACGCGACCTGGTTGCAGCTCTGATTCTTTTTCACCAGCGACGATCTTGACCCCGGCGCTGGCGCCAATGCGCGTGGCGCCGGCTTTTACCATACTCATCGCGTCGGCGTAATCCTTGACGCCGCCGGAGGCTTTGACTCCCATTTCTGGGCCAACCACGCGTCGCATCAAGGCAACATCGGAGACGGTGGCGCCACCGCCGGAGAATCCGGTGGAGGTTTTCACGTAATCAGCGCCAGCTTCCTTGGCGAGCAAACAAGCGGCGATCTTTTCTTCTTCGTTCAGTAATGCTGTTTCAATAATTACTTTTACCAGCGCGCCCGCGGCGTGCGCCAGCTTGACTACGCCCGCGATATCTCGCGCCACCAGGGTGTAATCGCGTCCCTTAAGCGCACCAATGTTGATCACCATGTCGATTTCGGTAGCGCCGTCGCGCAATGCGGTTTCGGTCTCGAACGCCTTCACGTCCGGCGCGGAGGCGCCCAACGGGAAGCCGATCACCGTGCAGACTTTAACTTCGCTGCCCTTCAGCAAATCGGCGCACAACTTGACAAAGCTGGGGTTCACGCAAACCGAGGCGAAGCCGTATTTGCGCGCCTCATAGCAGAGCTGCGCGATTTGGTCCGCGGTGGCATCCGGTTTAAGCAGCGTATGATCGATAAATCTGGCAACGCTGGGATCGTCAGGAATGCCGCCAAGCGAAGACGTGAGACGTTCCGCGCCGGCGCTGATCACCTGCCCGACGCGATCGAAACACGTCTTCACGCAGATTCCGTCAGCGCACTCTTCGGTGCACTGATCGCCGTGCTCATGTACGTGGCGATGTTCTTCCTCGGCGAGCGCATGCAACACCTCGCGGGTGACGACTTCAACGATATCGCGGACTTGCCGGCTGTCGGGACTCATTGCCGGCTTTCAATAGCCATGATCTTTTCAACGCGCGGCGCATGGCGGCCGCCGCCGAATTCAGTTCGCAGCCAGGCATCGGCGATTTGTTTGGCGAGCGCAGGGCCAATCAGGCCCGCGCCCAGGGTCAGCACGTTGGCATTGTTGTGCTCGCGGCTGTTCACTGCGGTGGCATGGTCGTAACACATAGCGGCGCGCACGCCGTGCACTTTGTTCGCCGCCATACAGCTGCCTATGCCCGCCCCGTCGATCATGATGCCGCGCCAGGCTTCGCCGCCGGACACCTTGCGGGCGACTGCTTCTGCAAAATCGGGATAGTCAACAGCTTCAAGGCTGTGCGTGCCGCAATCGAAAACTTCATAACCATTTCCCTGCAAATATAGTTTCAATTCGCCCTTTAGCGCAAATCCTCCGTGATCCGAACCGATTGCGATCAGCTTGTTGCCGGGGGCGATCGCGGGGCCAGAAGAAGCGGCGACGGTCTGCGTAGGACGCAACTGGGCGACCACTTTTTGCACGATCTGTCCAACCTCGAAATCGGTCAAATTAGTCATCTGACTGTTTCTCCAACGGATGATGAAACAGGCAACCGGCGGAACCCGAAATCCTGCACGGGCGCCTGCAATTTGAGGTTGGCGTAGAAACGGAAACGATCTGCGCGCACTTCGGAATCGACGTATTCGATGGCGCGGCCGTCCGCAAGGCGGGTGTCACGATGAAAAACAAACACAACCGAGGGCAGGGGTAACTCAAGAAGTTCGGCAACCTGTGGCGTCGCCAGGCTGGCTTCGATCTCCTGCTCCGCATGGTCGGGTTTGCGGCCGTAATCATCCGAGAGAACCTGGTAGAGCGATTCGCGCGAGAAATCGTGGACAAGGATCCCCGGGCAGAGTTCGTGCGGAAGATGGGCGCGCTCGATAGCCGTAGGTTCGCCGTCCATATAGCGGACGCGGGCCAGGTACACCACCTCGGCGCCCAACTGAACCTGCAAACGGCGAGCGAGAAAAGGATCGGCCGGGATGATTTTGGCGTCCAGGACATGGCTGCCCACCTGGCGGCCTTGCATCTGCATTTCCTGGGTGAAACCCATCAGGTATTCGGCGGTCTTGCTGGCACGTTGGCCAATCACAAAACTACCCACCCCCTGGACTGTTTTCAGGAAACCGCGCGAGGTTAGGTCCGCTATGGCGTGCCGCACAGTGTTGCGCCCCACCCCATATAGCTGCGAGAGTTCGCTTTCAGACGGAATTCGTTCCCCTTCGGTCAGTTGGCCTGCCATTATCTGGGCTACCAAGACATCGGAAACGGCCTGATAAAGCGGCTTCCCGAGGCGATTTTTCTCAAGGATAGTACTCGTTTTCACTAGTTATACCTACTCATTCCTACATGTTCCATATAAGATGATACATTGAAATTGCCGTTCAGTCAAGAGATAACCGCGAGCTGAAAATCTTCGTTATCAGCCTTGAATAAAGGATGGAAAAGCGGCAACAGAAAGGAGACCAAAAATGCTAAGCTGGGCACTCATGTTTTTGATCATTGCCCTGATCGCGGGTGTTTTAGGCTTTGGAGGTATAGCGGGGGTTTCCGCGGAGATCGCGCAGGTTCTCTTTGTGCTCTTCCTGATCCTGTTCGTTATATCGCTGGTATTCGGCCGCCGCACCCTGGTCTAGACCGTGGTCTAGCAAGATCAACATTACGAAAAAACCTGCCTTCCGGCAGGTTTTTTTGTTTCATGTCCTGTTTCGCTTATACTGACTCAAGCCTCAACGATCGGAGAAAAAATGCGCAATCCCAAATCGCCAATTCGCAGCATCCACCCATTCATCTATTGCAAAATGGATGACGCTTCAAGTGGCTAAGCGCGATTTTTAAACACCAGCCGGATCGGCGTGCCCAGGAAGCTATGGGCGTCGCGAATGCGGTTTTCGAGATAGCGCTCATAGGTGAAGTGAACTATCTTGTAATCGTTTACGTAAATCAGGAATGTAGGCGGGTCGCTGCGCACTTGAGTCCCATAGAAGATCTTCAGCGTGCGCCCTGATTTCGTGGGTGGTGGGTGACGGTCCTGAGCCTCGCCCAGAATTTTGTTGATCTGCGAAGTGCTCAATTTCACCAGACGCTCCTCCCCCACGCGGGCCGCCAACGGCAGCACTTCCTCCACGCGTTGACCAGTTTTTGCAGAAATGAATAACAAGGGCGCGTAAGCGATGAAATCCAAACGCTGGCGAATCTCCAGCGAGAAAACTTCCATCGATTGGCTATTTTTAGCCACCGCGTCCCACTTGTTGATGATAATCACTGCGCTTTTAAACGCGTCCTGAATATAACCGGCAATGTGCGCGTCCTGCGCGCTCAGTCCAGCCACCGCGTCTATCAGCAACAGGCAGACATCGGCTCGCTCAATCGCTTTCATCGTGCGGATGCTGCTGTACTTTTCGACGCCTGGCTCGATGCGGCCGCGGCGTTTGAGCCCGGCGGTGTCGATCAAGCGCACTTTCAATCCCTCCCAGTCCAGGAGCGTATCGATCGCGTCGCGGGTAGTGCCTGGGATCTCGCTGACAATTACGCGCTCCTCTCCGAGCAGCGCATTGAATAACGTGGACTTCCCGGCGTTAGGTTTCCCCAGAATGGCTATGGCAAGATCGTGTTCCTCCGGCTCCGCTTCCTCTGCTTCACGATCAAGAGCTTTGACCAAGGCGTCCAACATATCGCCCGTTCCCGTGCCGTGCAGCGCAGAGATAGGATTCGGCTCACCCATGCCAAGTTCATAAAACGCCGGCACCTCTTCACGGCGCTTGTTTGAATCCACTTTGTTCACGACCAGAATCACGGGAGGCCGCATTTGGCCATTCACTTTGCGCTGCTCACGGCGCAAGATCTCTGCCACTTCAGCGTCGGCCGGTGTAACCCCGCTTTCGACGTCGACCACAAAAAGGACGGCGTCGGCGTCGCGGATGGCAGTTTCCGCCTGATCGCGAATCTGGCTGACGAATTCGGCCGAGCCAACTGAAAGCGGCGCCCTGCCGTGGGCACGGGCGACGGTAATAGGGTCGATGCCGCCGGTGTCGACTACAAGGAAAGTTACACCTGCCCACTCGGCTTCGCCATGTAAGCGATCCCGGGTTGTTCCCGGGACCTCGTCCACGACGGCGAGCCGCTTGCCGACCAGACGATTAAACAGACTGCTTTTGCCAACATTGGGGCGACCAACAATGGCAACGATCGGCTTGGCCATATTGATTATTGCGAAACGCGCTGGATGATGACTTGAATCGAGCTGGGGGTTATGG
>JBOGUK010000226.1:0-26652 GCA_050695915.1 Anaerolineales bacterium | reverse complement strand
GCGGCTGACCACGATCGCGATCGCGCCAAAGAAAACCTCGCATTTCTGGATGCAGAAGATGCGCTCGCAGCTGTGAAAGCTGCTATCGAATTCGGCGCCGAAGCCGGGTTCGGCGAAGAGGACATGGAATTGCTTGACGCCCTTGCAGATGCGCTGGCTACCCTGGGCTCCGAATTCGTTCCGTCCGATACCCCATGATCAACCAACAACCCCGCCCGCCGCTCTATCTCATTACTGGATTCATGCTGGGCGCAATCCTGGGTCTGGTTTTGATTTTGGTGTTCCCTGTGCGTCTGCGCGACGTGAGTCCGGGGAGCCTGGCGCCGGAATACAAAGATCAGTATCGCCTGCAAACTGCCCTAGCCTTCGCGGCTTCCGGAGATGTCGGCCGCGCGCTTGCCCGTATTGAGCTGCTCGGCGAAGCGGATCCCGTGCGCAGCCTGGTGTCACAAGCGCAAATTGCGCTTGCAGATAACAATACGCAGCGCGAGGCCCGCGCGCTGGCTGGACTTGCTGCTGCGCTAGATGCCGTGCTTGCCAACCGTAGCGCGACGGCTTTCGCGGTGAATACGCCAAATCCGGAGCAGCAAGGAGATCTGGCGACCCCATTCGAGACGGGCGGCGAAGGCGCATCTTACGTGCTCCGCGATCAAAAGCTGCTATGCGAAAACGCACAGCAGCCTCCCTTCCTGCAGCTCTTCATTTTCAACGCGCAACAAAATGCGCAAGCCGGCATCCAACTCACTATCGGTTCTGCAGATGGAAGCGATCAGTTCGCCACCGGCATGAAACCGGAAATGGGCCCGGGCTATGCTGAATATGAGCTGACACCAGGCGAGGTCTATATTCTGTCGATCAACGGAGTGGAAGCCATTGGCGGATTACAGGCCGCGGCTTGCGAAACTGCTGCCGGGGATCCGGCGTGGGGCACCTGGCTGCTGCTGTTCGACGCTGCGCAGTAGGTAAATTGCTCTTTTCTACGCAACTCGCAATCCGAGATCGTATTGCGGAGTCGTTCCCGGAAGTAAAATCCGTTCATGTCCTATCCCCACTTGGTGCGCGTGGTTCAACTGGTAAAAACACGGCGCGCGCGTTGGGCAGCCAGGCGGAAAACAAAAGCACAACGCGCTTTACTAACTGGGGTTATCGTATTGGCGGCGTTCTCCATTCCTACAGCGCTTGTGGCAATAGCAGCCTCGCCCGCCTATGCATATGTAACCTATGACCTCCCTGCGGTGACGGAGCTTGAAACACTACTCGACCCGCAAACGGGCCTGCTACTCCAACCCACACGGTTTTATGACCGAAGCGGACAGGCCATTCTGCTCGCGCTCGAATACCCTGAAGCACCGCGCCGCTTCATTAAGGCAGCTAAAAATGAATGGCTGATGGCCGCTTTCATTGCCAGCAGCCAGCCAGACTTTTGGGATAGCCCGGGGGTGCGCTGGAGCTTGAGTGCTCCGCAGACCATCGCCGAAGGACTGGTCGCCCGCGTGTTGCTCGCCGACGAAGCCGATGGTTGGCTCAAAACCCTGCGTACGCGGTTGCTAGCAGCGGCAGCGATCGAAGAGTATGGGCGCGAGCAGGTACTCGAATGGGCTTTGAACAGCACTAGTTTTGGTTACTGGACATTCGGCCCTGAAAGTGCAGCACAGTTTTACTTCGCCAAGTCATCCGCTGACCTGAACCTAGCAGAGGTCGCCATGCTGGCTGCCGTAGCCCGCGCTCCCGCGCTTAATCCTATCGATGCCCCTGAGTTAACGGTGGAGTTTCAGCGATTGGTTCTCGTTTCCATGCGCGAGCAGGGATTGATCGATGATGCACAGTTTGCGACCGCGCTTGCCGAGCCGATCACCGTCCGGAGCAATCCACCCACCCTGCAAAGCCCGCATATCGAATTCAGCACCCTTGCCTTGAGTCAGCTAGAAACCCAACTAGGCCGGGAGCGTGTCCAGCTTGGAGGGTTGGAGGTGATCACCACGCTGGACGCTGCCACCCAGGGTGGGGTTCTGGACGCCAGCGGGGAATTCGAGGCCATTGTGCTGGACCCGAGAAATGGCCAGATTCTGGCACTCTCAGGTGACCCAGGATCTCTTCGCGAAGCAGGATCAGCCACCGCACCTTTCGTTTACCTTAATGCCTTTGCCCAGAGCAAATCTCCCGCAAGTCTCATCTGGGACCTGCCGAGTGAGGGCAATCTCTTGGCCACTTCCAATCACGGCCCGGTCAGTATGCGCGAAGCCATGGCGAGCAACTATGAGGGTCCGTTAGCCCAGCTACGTTCTGATGCCCGAGCAGAAATGACACTGCAGGCATTTGGCTTAAAGACCAGAGAGGTAAGCCTTGTGGACCTGGCGATGGCCTACTCGGTGTTAGCCAACCAGGGAACTCTCGCGGCTCAGCATCTCGGCGATGACCCAAGTGCAGCAAGCATACTTTTTGCCGGTAATCTGGAAGGAGAGGTGTTGCTCAATTGGACAAATCCGGTTCAACAGGCAATCACGAGCCCAGAGCCTTCGTTCTTGGTGAACGATATTCTGGGTGACACCAGCGCGCGGTCTGCGGACTCGATAGATCTCGTTCAACCGGGAGCCTTTTTTACGCCAGCGGATAGCCATTGGGCGATCGCCTATTCGCCGCAGCGCGTGATGGTTGCGTGGGGCGCGGCAGAAAACGCAGGCGAAGCCTTACCCGCTCTCTTCCAATCAGCACATCAGGGTTTGAACTTGTTGCCTTTTGAGATCCCCTCGAACCTGACCTCTGCAATTGTTTGCGTGCCATCCGGTGGATTGCCCGATGAAGCGTGCCCGGAAACTCGGCGGGAGTTTTTTATCAGTGGAAATGAGCCCCGTTTTGTCGAACCGCTATTCGATCGAGTGGCGATCAACTCGCTGAACGGGCTGCTGGCTACCGTATTCACGCCGGCTGAGTTCGTGGAGGAGCGCTTGTTTCTGCGCGTGCCGCCACAGGCTATGGATTGGGCCAAGTCCGCCAATGTCGCACTCACCCCTACAGAATTCGACCCTGTACCGATTTTAGATTCGAGTCAGACTCCGATCATTACCAACCCAAAGCCATTCAATGAAGCCAGTGGAGTCGTGAACATTTTTGGACGCATGGGCCCGGCGGACATTAGATATGAAATCCAGGTTGGCCGCGGCCTCTATCCAAGAGAATGGACCCTGGTGGCCGAAGGAGAAGCGCGATCAGGCTTGCTAGCGAGATGGGAAACTATTAACCTTAATGGCGTTTATTCCATCCAGCTCCAGGTCCTCTACGCGGACGGAACCTTGGAAAGAGCATATACGATAGTAACGATAGCGGAGTGAATCAAAAGGACGGGCTGGCGCCCGTCCTTTTCGTATCATGAGGCTCTCAGGGTTGACTTATCTCCACCCAATCAAACTCAACCAATACCGGGTAATTATCGAAAGAAGAAACAGACACCCCGATTAATCCTTCATCGTAGTTGCTGTCGGTCACCGTTCGTATCTCGACCCCGTTTATACCCAGAGTTAACCGGTCTCCCTGACAAATGATCGTATACTCGTTGGTATCTTTTCCAACTCGCAGGTTTTGTACACCCCCACTGTACAATTCTTGGAAATCACCTGTGCGATCATCGTATCGATAAATCCAATACAGTCCGTTATTCGCAACGTTGAACTCGTACCAGCCCCTATCGTTGTAGCGGCAGATCAGGCTCACGTTGTTGTTATTGGATCCCAAATTCTCCGCGCGCGCGTCTACGCGCACATCGGTGTAGCTCCAACTATCATACGTGTAGTAGGCCCACACATTAGGACCGTCGATGTCATAAACCAAACGATCCCGTTCCATGTAAAGGTCGAAATCCAGATCATCCCCTCGCAAGAGAAAATACGTCCATGATTGTGGAACGGAGCTAAACTCTTCAACGTAAAAAGCCGGATCGTCGCCCTGTGTACTGTCGTTCCCGCTATCGTCGGCCGGTTCAGGGTCCGCCGTTGGTTGAGCCTGCAAGTTCGCCAGCGCCTGCCGCGTCGCCTCAAGCGCGGCCTGAGTTCCGGCCAAGTCTGGTCCGGGAGTTGGCTCCTCAGAGCCTAGCGAAAAGCCGCAGGCCAGGGCGCCCAGCACCAGCAACGATGGAATTGCGTAAACTCGCTTCTTGTTTCTAATGATCATTCATCTGCCTCCTCGATAGCGGGAGTATAACAGGGTATCGCCGCGGCGAAAAATTAGAGGTTTCGGGATCGTCTTTGCTGCCAGGCGACGCCAAGGCTCCCAAGCAGCACCGCGGCCAGGATCAACTCGATGCTGCGCGCGTACTGACTGAAGAAGAGCCGCCAATCAAACGGGGCCACCTCCTTCATTTGTCGTTCGCCAGCGGTGTCTTCTGCCCCTGGAGACGCCAGGTCGGCAGGCGGTTCCTCGGTGATGGCTTCCTCTGTGGCAGCTTCTGCTGCCATGAGCGCCATCGGTTCCTCGGCTTCGCCCGCGGCAGGGAGCCCAAACGCGGGTAAACCATTCACGGAAAAATCTCCAATTAAAACAGCGATCAGCAGGGCGCCAGCAATTGCGGAAACAAGATTTAACGAAGTCCAACCCCTCATCCGCATAGGACGTGCAGCCAGTCCCAGCATTTGTGGCGTCAATGTAAAGTTACGCGGGAAGCGGCGCTGCGGAATTCGGCGCAGCAGGGCACGGGTACGTTCCAGTTGCTGGCCTGCTTCTGCGAACTTGGGTTCGCTGTCCAGGCGCGATTCCACGCTGGATTTCTCTCGCGGCGAGAGTCTGTCATCCAGATAAGCAGAAATTTGCTCCAGTTCGCGTGTCGATAGATCGAAACTCATACAATTCCCTCTTTCTTTAGACGGAATTGCTGCGGAAGTAGTTCCTCAAAACCGCGTAGGCATTCCTGCAATCTTGCCCGGGCGCGCGCCAGGCGGCTTTTCACTGTGCCCAGCGGGCGCTGCATCGTCTCGGCCGCCTCGGCGTAATCCATGCCCTGGACATCGATTAATACGACGGCAGTGCGAAATTCGAGGTCCAGTTCACTCAAGCAGCGCTGGATGGCATTGCCTATTTCCACGCGTTCGGCGAGTTCCTGCGGGCTCTCGCCGGGATCTGCAAGCCAAGCCGAATGGTCGTCTGGGTCACCTTCATCATTATTTTTATCGAGGTCAGTTTGCGGGCGGCGTTTCTGACGACGCAGTTCGTCATAAGCCCCATTGGTCACAATGCGCATTAACCATGCCTTGAACGAGCCGCCGCGACAGTTGCGCAAGTTCTTATAAGCCGCCAAAAAGGCATCTTGCGTGACATCTTCGGCGGCGGAAGGGTCGCTGAGCAGACGGAGAGCCACGTTAAACGCCAGTCCCTGGTAGGTGATGACAAGACGATTGAAGGCATCCAAGTCGCCCCGTTTAGCAGCTTGGATCAGTTGCTCTTCATCCATTTAGGTTCAAACGCGGGGCCAGCAGGAACACATAGAGTGAACGCCACAAGAATAATCCCACCGCGATCACGGCAGCCATCACCAGCACGAATAACGGGTTGATGGTGGTATCCAACAAAGGGGCTCGCAACAGGGTGCCTAGCAGCGCGGCCAGCCCGGCCACAGGAAATGCGCGCCAGAGGTCCCCTCGCCGCGCCGTCCAACGTGGGTCGTAGAAACGCAGCGCGCTGGCAACCAGCAGCCAGGCGAAAAAGAACGAAAGCCAATTGAGGAACAACCGCGGGCCCGCCGTTTCATCGATATTGTGATAGCGGAAACCGATCAGGATAAGCAAATCGATCATGAGTGCATCCCCAAGCAGCAGTATGACCTGCGAGCGGCGGGGCCAAAACCAACGCATAAACGCGTTTGTACCACAGTCATGGTAAAGTAAACAAGGTTACGAGTCGATGGAAACTGGTTGTCGCCCCGACTCGGGCTTTGGTATAACTGCTAACAACATTGGAAGCGAAGACCTTGGATGCTGCGCGCATTAAAGCAGTTTGTTTCGACGTGGATGGTACGCTGCGCGACACCGATGACGAATACATCGGCAGAGTAAATACGCTGCTGCGCCCGTTTCGCTGGTTCTTTCCCGGAAAAGACACGAGCCGCGCGGCGCGCACGTTGGTGATGCGTTTTGAAGACCCTGTGAATATGCTCTTCAGCATTGCCGACAGGCTGGGAATCGATGCTCCCCTGCACAAATTGGTGGAGGTTGGTAACCCTTGGAAGAAGAGAAAACAGCAGTCTGGCTATTACCAACTGGTACCCGATATTATTCCAGCGCTTGAAAAACTTGCGGGAAAATTTTCAATGGCCGTGATCACTGTACGCGGCAGGACTGGCACACAGAGTTTCCTAGAGCACACGGGGCTCGGGAAGCTATTCCACCAGGTGGCCACGGGTCAGACCGTGA
The DNA here is from genome assembly GCA_050695915.1 of Anaerolineales bacterium. Classification (GTDB taxonomy): domain Bacteria; phylum Chloroflexota; class Anaerolineae; order Anaerolineales; family UBA11579; genus JAMCZK01. The sequence goes on along the minus strand of JBOGUK010000226.1, from coordinate 20,257 downwards.
GACGCACGAAACCCTTTCCGGACCAGATCTTTTGGGTGGCGGAAAGGCTGGGCATTGAGCCTGCCAATTGCTTGATGGTAGGCGATACCCCAGTCGACATTCGAGCCGGCAAGGCAGCCGGCGCGCAGACGGTGGGCGTGCTCTCAGGGTTTGGGGATGAAGCGGAGCTCAGGGCACAGAGAGCGGATTTGATCCTTCCGTCTGTGGCGGCTCTGCCTGCGGCGCTGGGATTAAGTTAAGCTAGCGTTTACTTCGTTAGCCTTCTAAGGAATTGCTCGTAGCGTTCTGCGTTGGGGGGATTGAGCGAGAGGATTGCGCGCACTGCGAGCTTAGCTCTCTCTCGGTCGCCGGCCTTCACCAAGAGCTCGCCCACTTTATTCCATTCAGCGATGGCTTTATCTTTGCGGCCGTTCTCCTGATGGTTTTCCGCAAGACGGCGATGCGCCATCGCGTATCCGGGATTTTCTTCAACCACTTTACCCAGGAACGCGGCAGCATCTGCCTCGCGATTGCGACCAGTGAGGTACTGAATGTAATTATCCAACTCAGCAGTAGCGCGAGCTTCAGACCCAATACGCAGGTTAAGTTGGATCAGGTTCAGGCGGGCGGACTCGTCCGTGGGCCTCAGTGTGCGCAGCTGTTCGTAGACGCGCAATGCCTTCCGCCAGTCCAGTCGCTGCATGTCAATGTCCGCCATCTGGTGAAGGATCTGCGCAGTCCAATTCGCATCCACCTCGCCGCCTTGTGCAAGCCGCAGCGCGTTTTCGTAGGTCTGGCGTGCTTTATCCAATTGCGCCTGGCGGTAATAAACATCGGCGAGATCAAGCAGTTGATTGGCGGCTTCCTGGATCTGCCCGCGGGCGGTGAGCTGGTCAACCAGTCGGGAGCGGGCGTTCACATCCAGCGGCGAAATGGACACAATACGCTCGTACATTTGAGTGGCACGATCCGTTTCCCCACGCGCAGTATATACGCGAGCCACCGTGGCGAGCTTGTCGATGGCCTGTTGCGGCTTGCCATTCATAAGCAACAACTCACCCATATGGACGTGAAGCGGCAAATAACTCGGCGAGTACTCAAGGGCATTGAATGCCTCTTCCATAGCAGCGCGCAGGTGTCCCTGAGTTGCGATTTGATTGATGCGGCTCAGTGAGTCGACCAGCCTGCCGCTGTTCGCCTGGGTGAGGATACTGGCGACCGGCATGGGCCTGGCGCCGTTGGTTGCTGTCGGGAGTTGGCCACGCGCCTCCACGACCGCGCCGCGCCAATCCGGGCGCACCAGCAGGTGGCGGATGTTATCCGCAAGCAGACGATATTCGCTTTCATTCGCATCCGATGCTTCGTTGATCAGGGCTTCGTATTCCTCCGCCAGGATCCTTGCCTTATCAGCGGGCAGGATGCTGCAATCCGCAGCGCCCAGGGCATACAGATATTCAACAACGGCATCTTCGAGGCGATCCTGTTCCTGGAGAAAATCCGCCATCAGCAAGCGTGCTGCTATCGCATAATCTGCGTGTTTCACGGAATGCTGGAATCGGCGCTGGGCCTCTTCGGGATCCCCTTCCTGCAGCAACAGCACGCCCAAATTGAAATGCGCGGCTGGGTGGTCCAATCCAGATGAGATCGCCTCAATTAATTCAGCTGCCGCCTCGGAATATTTCTGTTCAGTTTGAAGCTCCAGCGCCCTGGTCAGATGATTGACAATGGCCGTCTCGTCATACCCCCGGGAAAGGATCCCATCAGCCACCACCTTGGCAACGGAGCGCAACCCACGGCGTTTTTTCTGGGGTGGCTGATCTTCGGCGGGGGTAAGATCAAGCAACATATCCGCCAAATCCTGCACGGCCCGCTGGCGCGCCTCTTCGATGGGATCAGGTCCCTGCCGCACTTCAATTGCGGGTTTTTGCTTCAGGGATATGGATGCATCTGTAATTCGCAAGGGTCCAGTGGCGGCTATTCGCCTGGCTGGCTTCGGCAGAGTTTGGAATTTGGCCAACATTTCCACTGCTTGCTGAGCTTCCTTGTTGTTCGGGTCCAGGCTCAGCGCCTTTTGTCCACTCACGGCAGCTTCCTCAAGAAGCCCGGCTTCCTGCTGCAGGGCCGCAAGCGCAACATACTCAATCACGGCGTCAGAGGTACTGCCAAGCTGTTCGAGTGCATTCGCCAGGCGGCTATGGGCTAGGATATTCTCCGGATCGAGACGGATGACGCGAGTCCAATTGTTGACGGCTTTGTCGCCATCGCGCAGACGCATGTACAGATCGGCCGCGCGCAGCGAATAGTCAATCGCTTTTTTTGTGTTGCCGGTTTGGTTGGAAATCTGGGCAATCTTTTCCGCCGGAAGCGGATCCTCAGGCGCAAGGCTTTCCGCCTTATGATAGAGTTCGAAGGCCTTATCTCGATTCCCCAATTCAAAGTAGGCCAGCGCCAGGTTATTTAGAGTAGGCGGGTGATCAGGAAACTCTTCGAGTGCCTGAGTATAGTGATCCACGGCGTCCTTCCAGCGGCCTTCCCAGGCCGCCGAATGTCCACGATTCACGAATTGACGGAATTTTTGCTCGTCTCCGCGCGGTAGCGCCATGTGGTTACTCTCGCAAGAAGTCTAGCACAAGCTGATTGAACTGCTCAGGATTTTCCATGGGCGGTAAATGGGAGACATCCTTCATCGTGACGCGTTTGATATTGGGGATGCCGCGTTCGATCACGTCGCCGATTTCAAACATCAGAGGGACATCCTTGTCGCCAATGATCAGCAAGGTTGGCGATTGAATCTCAGATAATCTCTCAATGGCGGGTGGACGCGCCATATCACCAATGCCCTCCCCGATCCCGAGTGCGATCGTGTGCGTGATCAAGTCCTTGGCGCGCCTGCGAAATTCAGGATTCACTTCATGGGTAGACCGACTGGGACCATCGATCCAGATCTGAGTGGTCAGCTCACTGGCTGAATCCAAGTCTCCGTTCTTCTTCGCCTCTTCGGCTTGGGCGTCCTTTTGGGCAGTTACCAGATCATCTTCTCCGCGGAACCCACCCAAGCCCGGTGCAATAAAAACCAGCTTCCCTACCGCTTCGGGATAAGAAAGCGCAAAGTCAATGGCGATACGGCCGCCGTTCGAAATGCCGACCACGTGCGCCCTCTCGACGCCGATGTGGTCGAAAAACGCCTTGATGTCGTCGTGATCCGTATAGTTTCCTGCGGGGTCCGGCGTTTCGCCAAAACCTCGCACATCATGCCGGATTACCAGGAAATGCTGAGTAAACACAGGCATTTGCTCATCCCACATGTTCAAGTTGGCGATGGCAGCATGAATCAGCAAGAGGGGTTCGCCCTCACCCTGAACGTCGTAATGCATTCTTACCCCATTGATTTCGGCAAATTGATAGCTCATGATGCTCCTTTTAGACGAGCAAGGGCGTCATCTCGTCCCAATTCTTACCCACGCGGACGTCGGTTGCCAGCGGAACCTTGAGTTCATATGCCGCGCCCATTTCCCTGCTCACCAGGCTGGCAGTCTTCTCCACTTCATCATCACGCACTTCCAGCACCAGTTCGTCGTGGACTTGCAGAAGCATGTGTCCGCCGAGCTTTGCCTTGGGCAAAGCTGCAGCCACGCGCAGCATGGCTAGTTTCATGATGTCGGCGGCGCTGCCCTGGATAGGACTGTTGATTGCCTCGCGTTCCAGCCGGCCGCGCATGATGTGGCTGGTACCTTCCTTGAGTCCGGGGAAGTAGCGGCGGCGTCCCAGCAGCGTTTCGACGTAACCTTGCTGGCGGGCCTGCTTCTTCGTATTTTCAATATAATCTCGCACACCGGGAAAACGTTGGAAATAAGCAGCGACGAAGTTCTCAGCTTCTGCCAAGGTGAGTTCGGTGCTGCGAGTTAGCCCGTATGGGGTCATGCCATAGATCAAGCCGAAATTCACTGCCTTTGCATTGCGGCGTTGGTCGGCGCGCACTTGATCCAAATCGATACCTAGGATCGCAGCCGCGGTGGTGGCGTGGATATCGTGCCCATCGCGGAAGGCTTGCAGCATCGCGTGGTCATCTGCAATATGCGCAACGATGCGCAGCTCAACCTGGGAGTAGTCGATGGCGAGCAACTGGTGACCCGGCGAGGCGATGAAGGCCCGCCGAACTTTCCGTCCCAGATCGGTGCGTATAGGAATATTTTGCAGGTTGGGGTCACTGGATGCGATCCGCCCGGTTACGGTGCCGGTCTGGTTGTAAGAAGTATGTACCCTGCGCGTTTGTGGGTTCACCCACAAAGGCAAAGCATCCACATAAGTTGACTTCAGCTTTGCCAGCTCGCGGTAATCCAGGATCCAATTAGCCACCGGATGCGTCCCGCGCAAAGAATCCAGCACCTCTGCGGCCGTGGAATATTGGCCGCTAGCTGTTTTACGCACTCCGTTTGGCGGCGGGATCTTGAGCCGGTCGAAAAGGGCATGCGCGATCTGTTGCGTGGAGTTTAGGTTGATCTCTTCGCCGAATTCCTTGTAAATGCGCTCGGCAATCTGGCCCATATCCGCATTAAGCTCGGCGGACATTTTTTCCAGGAAATCCAAATCGAGGGAAATACCTTTCAGTTCCATCCGGGCAAGCACGGGAACCAGCGGCATCTCGACCTCCGCGAAGAGCTTCGTGGCGAGGGCTTCTTCCATGCGCGTCTCGAGGATCGGCTTCAACCGAAGGATCACTTCGGCATCCGCAGCAGCGTAGGGCGCTGCCTTAACGATGGGTACCTGGGCCATGGTGAGCTGCTTGCGCCCGGTTCCGAGGAGATCTTCGATCTCCGTCATCTGCGCGTCCAGACGCACCCAAACCAGGTTTTTTAGTCCCAGGTTACGCGAAGCCGAATCGCGTATCCATTCGGCGATCATCGTGTCAAAGGCAAGAGGCATTACCTCTAGCCCGAAGCGCGCAAGCATCACGGTATCGAAACTCAAGTTGTGACCCGCCTTGGGGATTTCCGGATCAGTCAGCGGCCGGCGCAGAGCATTCACTACCTCCTGAATGGCGAGCTGCGAACCTTGTTTGGGGTCATGCCCGACAGGGATGTAATACCCGTGTTCGGGTTCAACGGCCAGCGATATGCCTACCAGATCAGACTGCATATGCTGCATGCTGCTGGTTTCGGTATCCAGTGAGATCACCTTGGCCGTCGAGAGAACTTTAACCAGATCAGCCAGCCCCTCCGGCGTGTTTACAATGGTCGCCTTCGTTTCGAGACCAGGAAATTTTTCCACCGTCTCATCGGGGAACAAGCCCAACTGCTCACCTGACCCATCGGCAGACGAGCCCATCCCGAGGACGGCCATCACAGCCTCCAGTCGCTTGATCAACGAGCGGAACTCCAGGACGCGGAAAAGCTCCTGGACATCTTTGGGTTTGAAATGATTTGTGCGGGCACGCTCGAGATCAATGTCCACATCCAAATCGGTGACAATGGTTGAGAGTTCCTTGCTCAGATCTGCGTTGGGGCGCCCTTCCAGCAGTTTTTGTTTTTGCGCCGGTTTTAGCTCATCCACGTGCGCGTAGATCCCTTCCAGCGTGTCGTATTTCGCCAAGAGGGCCACCGCCGTTTTCTGTCCGATACCGGGGACCCCTGGGATGTTGTCCGAGCTGTCGCCAACTAAGGCCTTGTAATCGACCAACTGGTCCGGGCGAATTCCCAGGAACTCCACCACGTCCCTTGGCGTGTAGTCCTTGGAATCAGAGAGGGACTTACCCGGGAGACTCACAATCACGCGGTCTTCCACCAGCTGCAAGAGGTCCCTGTCTCCGGTAATGATCTTGACACCAATACCTTGCGCAGCCACCTTCTTAGCAACGCTGCCGATAATGTCATCCGCTTCGTAATTGTCCATCTCTAGGCGTGGGATATTGAATGCATCTACCAGTTCGCGAATGCGATCCATCTGCGAATGCAGATCGTCAGGCATTTTCTGGCGCGTGGCCTTGTACTCCTTGTACAGCTCGTCGCGAAACGTTGCGCCGCGGTCGAATGCGACCGCCAGGAAATCAGGATGCTCCTGTTCGAGGAGTCGCAACAGCACGGAGGTGAAACCGAAAGTGCCCGCGGTTGGCTCACCGGCGGTTGTGGTCCAGCGGCTGGTGCCCGCGCCTGCACCGGTCAACGCAAAATAAGTTCGATAGGCTAGCGCATGCCCATCGATCAAGTACAAGGTGGGTGGCATCCCAAAAATTCTACTCGGTTAGGGTGCTACATTTACCTGGAAGATTTTTTTCTTCGCCTGCGAGTGCGCGGATCGGCTCCACGGATTCTGTTAACCATCGACCTGAGTGACCGCGCCCACGGAATCTCAACAGGAACTTCGTCTCTTTCCGGTGCAGGCCAGGGATCAAGGTCGACCATTTTACGGATGGCATAGGTCGCAAAAAGTTGGAGGCTGGCGAGAACGGGAGCAGCCAATACCAGACCCACCAGTCCTAGAAGATTGGCGGCGATCAGCGCCGCCACGAGGACAGCCGCCGGGTGGACGCCGAGCGCGTGGCCATAGAAGCGCGGAGTCACCAGATTATCGAAGATCTGATCGAGAACAACCGCTGCCACAACGACAATAATGGCATACGTGAGCGGGGGTTCAATGCCCAGGTAATTCCCACCTTGAAAGAGGGCCACCAGGGCCGTGGCTATCCCGGCGATCAAGGGGCCGATATAAGGCACAAACTTTGCCAGACCTGCCAGGAAAGCCAGCGCGAGCGCGTTGTGTACGCCGAGGAACGTCATCAGTAAGAAAGATGTAATGATGATCAAGATGATCAGCAAAAGTTGCCCACGTAGGAAAGCATTCCAAATCCGCCCCAGCTCGCGACCCATGCGTCGAATATCCGGCTCATGGCCGGGAAGATTTACGTTTCGGAAAAAGGTTGGCACCTGGCCCGCGTCGGCGAGGAGGAAATAAGCAATCACAAACACGAAAAGCGCCCATCCCAGAGTTGTGATGAACGATGTGGCGATGGCTGCGATGAGGGAACCGGCCTGCCCGAGAACCGGCTGCAGAGTCGAAAGGAGTTGGCGGCTCAAGCCGCCAAAGTCGGTATTGAAATCGAGAACGAGCATCCGCTCGATCTCCGCGAAATCGATCTCAAACGGACCGAGCTGGATGGTCTGGCTGGATAATGTTTCGGCAAATTCAGGCAAGGTCACTACGAAATTCTGCACCACGGTTACCAGGTTTCCCAGCTGGTCGACGGCGGCGAATCCCGTCAGCGTTGAGAGCAGCGCAATAATCAAGATGAAAACAATGAAAATCAGGTTTACAGAAGCTCGCCAGGATAACTTGGCAGCCGTACTTAATCGCGAAACTAAGGGATGCAGCAAATAAGAAAGGACAAAGGCAAGGATAAGCGGGGCAAGCAGGCTGTTGAAGCGGATTAGCAGAGCGGCGACGATCGCCACCAGCGTAAGCCCGGCGATCAGCTTGGTGCCGGAACTCCAACGGGGGGACCTTGATTTCTGGCGCGGCATAGGTATACGAATTCTAATTCAACGCGACTATTTGTTTTCTCAAAAACCTGGTTTCGGATGAAGCTGGCAGTTTTACTTTCGCCTTTTCTTTGGAGGCGCGGCTTTGCGGCGCGGCGGGTTTTTGCTTAACTTGGAGAGAGCTTCAAGATCGTCCTGAGCATTCCTGAAACGCAGTCGCAGGCTGGCCAAATGGACAAGGATCACCCCCAATATCACAGAGTATCCCAGGATCAAGTAATTCGTAGTTTCAGCAGGTCCGGTTTGGAAATTCATAAGTCTCCTTAGCCGCGAGCAGTCTTGTAGCGTAACTCTTCAACGCGATCCGCCAGCCGCCCCAACCGCACTCGGTGCCACAGCAGAGTGATGCCGAACACTGTGAAGGCAAGAAGGCTGAACAGGAGTGTGGACAGCATCGGACGCGTCATGTCGAAGCTGCCCTCGGCGCTCGGGTCGCCGCTGCCGATCACCACGGGATGGATCGTGCGCCAGATACGGATGGACATGTAGGTCAGTGGAACTGTTACCGAGCCCAAAATGGAATAGATGGCCCCAAATCGAGCGCGCCTTTCAGGGTCATCAATGCTCTGGCGCAGCAGCAGATACGCCAGGAAAACGAGCTCCATCACTGACGCGGTCACCAGCCGTGGGTCCCAGGTCCACCAAGTGTTCCACACCGGACGGGCCCAGATAGAACCTGAGGCGATGTTGATGAATGAGTACACCAAGCCGATCTCGACAGCGGAGACGGCGAAAACATCCCATTTTTTATGCGGTCGTATGAGATAGATCACGCCGGCCACGGCTGCCGCCAGAAAAGCGACCATACCCACCCACCCCGTCGCCACGTGAAAATAAAAAACACGCTGCACCTGTCCCATGACGGCTTCCATGGGCGCAAAATAGAACACCATCCAGGTGGCGGCAAGCAAAAGAAGTGTCGAAACAATATTCAGGACGGAAAGCCAACGCGGACGTGGAGCGATTAACTGTGACTTTTTCAAATTTACTCCTCAACGATGAGATTGAAGAACATATAACCCAGGGTTGGGATGATAACGCCATAAGCCAGCAAAAGCGAGATGCCAGGCCAGGCGTATGCGAACTCGAGTCCGCTCAAAAATGCGCTACTCGCCCGCACTGAGGACACCAGCACTGGCAGCGCTAACGGGAACAGCAGCACCGGCAGCAGCAGGTCACGGCTGCGCGTTTGCGCCGACATCGCTGAGAGCAGCGTGCCTATTGCGGAATAGGCCCAGGAGCCCAGCAGGAGCACGAGCAGGAAACCCCAATGAAACGGATTCACATTGTAGAGCAACCCGTACATGGGCAGAGTAAGCATTTCCACTACCAACATGAAGAGCAGGTTTGCGGTGGTTTTGCCAAAATACAGCGCGCTACGATCGACAGGAGCGAGCAGCAGCCCGTCGAGCGCGCGATTCTCGCTCTCGAGCGCCAGAGAGCGGTTCAAGCCGAGCGTACCAGCGAATGCGAACGTGGCCCAAAGGATCCCGGCGCTGAGTTCATTGCGCACCCTGACGTTCAGGTCGAGAGCGAAGTTGAAGATCAAAATGACCAGGATCGAGAACATCAGCATCGAAGTGAGCAGTTGCCGGGCGCGCCATTCGATAGCGAAATCCTTCCAGATCACCGTTGCGATTGCCGAAAAATATCCGGGCTCTTTATGTTGCATACTTCTCGGCTTGAACGGCTCGCTGATAGATTTTTGATAATTGGCTTTCGCTGATCCTTCGCGTAGAAACAGAAGTTAGTTGCCCGCCCGCAATGATCTCGATGCGATCAGCCAGCGAAAGAGCCCGCTGGCTGTCGTGCGTTGCAAACAGGAGGGAGCAGCCGCGTTTTGCCAGATCGCGCAGGATGCCGTCAATTAGGATCGTGGCGTCCTTATCGAGCGAGTTATGCGGTTCATCCAAGAGCAAAACCTTTGGTTCGTGGAGCAACACGCGCGCAAGAGACAGCCGCTGCTGCATGCCGCGCGAAAAGACGCGCACAGGGTCGGTGCGGCGGCGGACAAGGTCGAACAAATCCAAAAGTTGGCTGATCCGCCTTGCGGGTTTTGGCAAACCATGAAGGCGGGCAAACAACGCCAAGTTTTGCTGCGCACTGAGATCGCCATAGAGCAGGTGCTGATGGGCCTGGTACCCCAATTTGGCACGCGCGAAATGAGCCTCACCGGAAAGGTCGAATCCTGCTACGAGTATCTGACCAGACGTGGGTTTTACTAATGTGGCAAGAATTCTTAAAAACGTGGTTTTGCCTGCCCCGTTCGGGCCGAGCAATGCAACGATTTCCCCTTTTGGGACCTCCAGGTCAACGCCCTGCAGGACAAACTGATAACCGAACCGCTTGCTTACCTGCCTGGCGCGGATCATGACTGATCCTTCAGTGCATCTTTCAACTGCTTCTTGAGCGATGAGCGTCGCCTCTTGTGTTCAGCCTTACTCAACTGGCCGCTCTCGAAAGCATCATCCAAGTCAATGATTTGGTCCATGATTTGGTTAGGCGTGGATGCTCGCCGGTCCGGTAACAAACGCAGCCAGAGCCAGCCGATGCCCACGGCTGCCGTGAGCGCTCCCAGGCCGAATAGTAAGCCAGGATGCGCATAAAAACCCGGCGCGCCGAGCGGATGGCGTCCGGAAAGTTCTAACCGAATCACATCCCCGGAGGCAAACTCCTGAGCCGCATAAGCTAAATACTCTTCTCCTTCGATAGCCTGTTTCCCGATCAACTGGAAAGAATTTTCCGTAAGCTGAATGTCAGTTTCTGGGATAAAGGCAATGACACTGCGGGTTGGCAAATCAACAGGGAAGGCGACATTCGCCGCGCTCTTATAGGGAAGATCATAAGCAAATAAGATTTGGTAAGAATTCTCTCCGGGCATAAGAGCCCGCAAGTCCCCAAACCCCTGGCTATCCCCGATGTAGCGATCGCCTAGGGCTCCTTCGCTAAATTCCAGATGGCTTGCCCCGCGGGGCAAAGTGAAATGCAGGACGGGTTGCCCATCTGCGGTGGGAGCGACGGCGCGCTTTCCGGTATTCGAAATTCCAATCTGTTCAACGACCCTCATCACACCCGGCTGTGGAAAGTCGAGCACAAAATGGATATATTCCACTACCAGTTCGCTTGTGTCACTGGTTCTGTCGTAGATTGTCACCGGCAAATCAAATGAGGTTTTGTTGCCTTTCACTGTCTCAAGGTCAGAGAAGAAGAACAGCTCATCGTATTCCACTTGAACGAAATAAGCGCGCCCCCCTTCGAGAGGCAAGTTCTCAAAGAGGAAGGCGCCACCGGAATCGATCCGCGCAGTTCCCACCACATCCAACGCACCGCCAAGGTGACTCCGCAAGACCACTTCCAAATCGCCCGGCAAGGGCGAACCGCTTCCATTGAGGATCCTGCCAGATATAGTTCCTGAGTGCTCCACATCGTTGATCGCTTGGCTTTCGTCTGGAAGGCTGTACCCAAGCGAAACCGCCTGCAGGTACTCAACCAATGTTTCCACTTCCAATGGTTCAAGGACTGGCAGGATTGCGGAAATCTCGGTGCTAATATCTGATTTTGATAATTGGCTGAATTGCTCTAAATCGCCTGGATCTAAGGAGTTTTCTTCAATAGACGGTTGATTCTCTGCATAGATCTGAGCGCCTTCCACCAAGCGGTCTTCGTCCCAACCAAGGGAAAACGCGTACGCGATAACGTCCCAGATTTCTTGCGAGGAAAGGCTGCCGGAAAACGGCGGCATGTAGCGGTTCAAATTACCACCGGAAATAACCTGGAACCAATCCTCTGGACTTGCATCGCCGGCAACTTGAGGATCAGCCAGCGCCGCAGGGGGAAATGGCAACTGGGCGCCTTGTGCGCCGTCTCCCAGCCCGAAAATCCCGTGACAGGGCGCGCAGTTTTCTGCGTAGATCAAGGCGCCGGTCTCCAAATCCGGAGGTGCGGCTGGAAGCAGAATTTGAACTGACTGCTCGCTCGCGGTTTCCGGCGGTGGCGAGATGTCGCCCGCCAGCGAGAGCGTGCAGGCAGAAAGCAAGAATCCCGCGGACGCAAAGGCAAGAGCCAGTTTCATTTGCGGCGCTTGCCGCGCGCTGTTTTGCGCGCGGCGATGATTTTTTCCAATTGCTTATCCGTCAATGCTGACGACTTCGCAGGTTGGCCTTCGTTTAGTTTGTCCAGCTCCTTTAGGGCCTGTGCACCCTTGCGCATTAAACGATCCCGTTGCGGTTTGTAAATCTCCTTGGGTACTTTGCCCAATTGCCAGTCGGAATCGAGTTCAGCGAGGGCATCCAGAATGCGCTCGCGCTCCGCAGTCCAATGCGCGGCTTCCCCAACAACGATTTCTTCTTCACGCTCGCCGGCGAGCAGCGGTTGGGCAACAAAAAGCGCCGCCAGCACGAGCAGCGCCAGGAGCAGAAGTAGCGAATCGAGGCCCACTCTTAGCTGTCCTCAAGCAAACGGTCTATGGCTGTAGTGATTTCTTCCAGCGACTCAAACGGCCCGATCTTCACATAAGCCACTTGCCCTTGCTTGTTGATCACAAACGTCTCCGGAACGCCGCGCGCCCTGAAAGCTGTATAGATCAGTGTCCCAAAATCCGGCCCATTCGGATACGTAATTCCCCAACGATCAATGTAAGCCAGCGCTTCTTTTTCAGTGTCCACATAATCCACGCCGAGAAAAAGCACGTCCCCACGGTCTGCATACATCTCCCAAGCCGTCTGCAGCGCTTCAGCTTCCATCTCGCATGGTTTGCACCAGGATGCCCAAAAATTGACAAGCACAACCCTGGATTCCATGTCCGATGCGTCGATTACATCGCCTTCGAAGGTCGTCAGCGAGAACTCGGGCGCAGGCTCGCCAGTGCTGAGGATGCCGCGTTGAGAGGCGCGCAACTGCCAGGCTACCAGCGCCAGCAGCCCAATCAGCAGCAGCCAAGCGAGCGCCTTCCCTAAAAACGAATCTTGTCGTTCAGTAGGTTCACTCATCCCTTGCTACGCTTTTTCAATTCTTTTTCAATTTGCAGGACATATCTTGGGCTCGCCTTCCCCTCAGCCTTTTCTATCTCTAACCTTCGCGAAGGTCGCAAGTTAGCCCAAACAATAGCCGCTCCGGCAAGAATAGCGGCCACCGGAAGTGCATAGATCAGTATGTTCAAGCCTCGCGGGCGTGGCGCGGCGAGCACGCTTTCTCCATATTGCTCGACGAAATAATCGTAGATTTGCTGCTCGGTGTAGCCTTCTGCCAGCAGATCGCCGATCTGCTGGCGCCACTGCGCACAGGCGGCAGTGCCGCAGGCATCCAACGGCACATTTGCGCAGATCGGGCAATAAATATTCTTGGCAATGGCGTTGACTACGTCCGGACTGGGCGTTGGGCCACCCTCCTGAGCTTGAACTTCGACGGCCACAATTCCCAAGGCAAACAGAAGCGCAACCAGTATGAGCGTCTTCACATTAACCAGCTTCAGTCGCTAAAGCGCGCTTCTTCGAAAACGGTTCGGACAGTAAGGCTGGTTCTGGTTCCGGCCAGGCTGCGACCAGTGTGCCGGCAACGAAGACCAGTCCGCCTAGCCAGAGCCAATTGACCAGCGGGTTAATTTCCAATTTGAACGTAGCGCTTCGCGCGGAGACGGGTTCCCAGGCGACCAGCAATACATACACATCGTTTTCCAATGTGCTGTACATTCCAGGGATCGTCATCGCCTGTTGGGATTCGTAGTAGTAATCGCGGCGAGGATGCAGTTCGGCCAGGAACGCGCCGTTCTTGTAAATATTAACCACGGCCCGGTCCACAAGACGTCCGTCGGCAGCCTGGAATTCAGCCAGGGAGACGTATTCGAGGCTGTATTCTCCTAATTGAAGTGACTCGCCAGCCGAGACCGTCGCCTGGGTTTCCTGCTGCAGGAATTCGATGCCGATGATCCCGATGGCGATGAGAATGACCCCGATGTGGATAATGTAACCGCCATAGCGGCGGCGATTGCGTCCGAGCAGTCCCCAGAGTGCGACGAAAAGATTCTCGCCTCGAGTCGCGCGGCGGGCATTGGCCCCGCGCCAGAATTCATACAGCGTCACGAAGAACACAAACGCGCACAGCCAGATGGCAAAGAGCGCTCCCGGCTGCCGCATCCCGCCGATCACTAGAGCGGCCAGGAGCGCCAGAGCAGCGATCAATGGCTTCCACATCGCGCGCCCCAATGTGCGCGCTGTCGAGGCGCGCCAGGCGGAAAGCGGGGCCACTCCCATCAGCAGCAGCAGCGCGGCCCAGATCGGCCCAGTGGCGCGTTCGTAAAAAATCGGCCCAACGGTTACGGTCTGCCCTGTCAGAGCCTCGCTGACCAGGGGGAAGATAACCCCAATGAAACAGATCACCAGGATGCTGATGAACAGGAAGTTGTTAAGCAGGAATAACGCCTCGCGGGAAAGCAGCGAAGTCATCTCTGCGCCCGATTTCAGCGCGTTCCAGCGGCGGGTCAGCAGTGCCAGCGATGCGATCAGCGTAAGCGAGATGAAGGTGAAGAATAGCGGCCCAATCGCGCTTTGCGCAAAGGCGTGCACCGAGGTGAGCACGCCGGAACGGGTCAGGAACGTTCCAAAGATCACCAAGTCATAAGTGAGAATGATCAGTAGCACGTTCCAATGTTTGAACAAGCCGCGCTTCTCCTGGATCATCACGGAATGTAAGAACGCGGTCCCAGTAAGCCACGGCATGAACGCGGCGATCTCCACCGGATCCCAGCCCCAGTATCCGCCCCACCCCAACACGTCGTAGGCCCAGCGGCTTCCCAGCAAGAGGCCAAGTGCCAGGAAAAGCCAGGCCCAAAGTGTCCACCTCCGCGTGATGCGGATCCAGCGGTCATCCGTTCGCCCGGCGATTAGCGCAGCGATGGCAAAGGCGAAGGGTACAACAAATGAAACAAAGCCGAGATAAAGCATCGGCGGGTGAATGATCATCCCTGGATGGCGCAGCAGCGGGTTCAATCCATTACCATCAACCGGGAAGAACGCGGTCGCGCCGGGCGGTTGCCACATCGCCGTCCAAACTGTCCCCGTGACTCCTTGCCACAATCGCGTGAATGGGTTCTCGAAAAAGATGATCAGCAATAGGAAGAAGCCGAGCGTCAGCACGCAGACCGCGATGACCCACGGCTGCATGTCACGGTCTCGCCGCCAATCCCGCAGCATCACAGCCGCGGCGAACGCCGACATCAGCCAGGACCAGAAGAGCAGCGAGCCAGCCTGCCCACCCCACAGCGCTGTGGCGCGCAAGTACAGCGGCATGCTGCGGCTGGTAACAGAGGCAACGTATTCAAGGTTGAGGTCCAACGTAACAAGTGAATAGATCAGGGTGAGCGCAGAAATGCTTAGTAAAGGGAAACAAAGGATCGTGGCGGCGCGCGCGCTCGCCACCCATTGCGAACGGCTTCGTCTTTGCCCCCAAACGGCCGCAAACACGGCGTACAAAGTTAAAAGAAACGCTGTCAGCAGCGCAAAGAAACCTAGTTCAACGACCATTAAAGGAAAACGTGCTTAACCTTCTACCTGCCCCGGGAGCGCCTCTTCGTAGCGAGTGGGACAGCGAAGCAGCAAGTCATTTGCGTGGAAAACACCATCTTCGCCCAAATCGCCGCTCACGATGGCCTGCGCCGCGTGACGCAGCAGATCGGGCTTGACTCCAATGTACACCACCTGGATGCGATTACGGGTCTGGTCCAGGACGGCTGCGTCCAGCGCCCGTGCCAGCCCGCCTTCGTCGTTGACCAGCGCCTGGTCAGCCGGCATGTGCACAATAGTGAAGGTGAGTTCACCCGTATCTGCATCGTATTGAATACTGTCCCCGAGCACGGCGCCCGAAATGCGGGCGGGCCTGCCAACCGCCTGCGGGCCGCGAGCAAGGAGTTCATCAACCGTGTAGAAGAACTGGGCGCCTGTGGAAGCAGCGGAAACGATGAGGAAGATTACAGCTCCCAAGATGATCAATCCGCCGATCAGGAATTTGTGGCGAAACACGGGAACAGATTTTGGACGAACTTCAGCAGCACGACTCATGTGCAATCTCTCACTTTCGCGCCATTATACCGTTGGCCTGCAAGACCGGAAGTTAAGGTTCCAGGGTGGTTTGTGTAGAATGTTAGTCATATGCCTGTGATGCTCACTAGCTACAGATTATTATCGCTCATTATTCTTGCCGCGCTTGGGTGAGCAGCTTGCTCGGCTGCTTCTGGCGGCGAAAACAAAATTGATCCGGCTGCTAATAGCCAACTCACCCTAGCACCAGTTTCATCGGCGGGTGAAGACGTTGCTTCCGAAAGTCGCATCGATCTATCCCGCATGAGTGTTTCTGAGTGGGCGTTCACTTCGCCCAGCGGGCGATGGGTTGCGACAGGTCTGGTCGCTTTTCCCCGTCTGGATCCCCTACAGTTCCGTCTGGAAGCTAAATGTATTCTCGGCGGACATTTCGCACTAGGAAATTGCTTCGCGTATCTTTGACGCCAGTTCCCCGAACGCCTTCGTGTAACGAAGTTCCGCTTTCCGCGGCCGCGGCAAATTGATTTGCAAATCGAGCCTGATCCTCGCTGGGCGCGGGCTGAGCACAAGAACGCGGTCCGCAAGGTAAACGGCCTCAGAAATATCGTGTGTCACCATCACAATCGTCTTGTGCTGCCTGTCCCAAATGCTGAGCAATTCATCCCCCATCCACTCCCGCGTGATGGCATCCAGCGAGCCGAACGGCTCGTCCATCAGCAGGATATCGGGATCGCTCACCAGCGCCCGGGCGATGGCGACCCGCTGCGCCATGCCGCCCGAGAGGTCCGCAGGCAGGGTTTCTTCGAAACCCTGTAAGCCGATAAGCTCGATCATGGAGTCGATCTGGCGCGCGCCGGCACCATTCGATAAATTTTTTAGTTCAATCGGCAATCCAATATTTTCGCGAACCGTCCGCCAGCCCATCAGATTGGCGTCCTGAAACACGATGCCAAGGTTTGGCTGCGGGCCGGAAACCTGGGAACCAGCCGCCTCAACCAACCCCGACACCGGATTCAGCAGCCCTGCCAGTACACGCAATAGAGTGGATTTCCCGCTACCTGAAGGGCCGACAATGCACACAAATTGTCCTTTGGGTACATCAAAACTGACGTCTTCCAGAACATGCAGCACACCATTGCGGTCTGTAAAAGACGCGCCTAGTTTTTGGACTCGCAGAACGGGCTTGGCGTTATTCATTCCTATGGAAGGAATTCATTCGAATAAGCCTGATCAACATTCAGGGGTACCGTGATCAATTCCATTTCTTCGAGAATAGCCAGCATGTTTTCCCATGCTTGAGGGTCGGAATGACCCAACGGATCAGCCCCCCAGAATTCGATTGATAGAGCCAGCACTTCTTTTTCCACGGCTTCATCCGCGTCAGCAAGCGTCTCGACATAATCCTTGCTGATCTCGTAAGCCGCGTCCCGGTCCGCTAATGTGTCCGCGAGTCCGCGCAGGAAGGCGGCCAAAAAGGCGCGTACTTGTTCGGGGTTGTCGCTGATCATCGTTTCATTCGTGATGATGCCGTTGGCCGCGAGCGAAACGTAATCCGCAATGCGGATCACGTTCACGTCGTAACCCTGGGCGCTCAACTGGATAGGTTCATTGTTCACGTAGCCAACGATGGCTTCCTCTTGATCCGCAGCGAGGGCCTGCACCTGATTGAAACCAATCGAATCCAAGGTTACGTCGCTTTCAGGAATATCGAACTCCGCCAGCAAGGCGCGCAACGCAATGTAATTCGCGCCAAAGAGGCCCGGCAGCCCGATGCGGCGCCCGACGAGGTCTTGCGGTTCTAGGATTCCATTCTCGCTCTTGGCCACCACCGCCACGGGCGTGTCCTGGTACCACGCAGCGGCATACACCACAGGCAAGCCCTGCGCCCGGGCCAGCAACACCTGCTCCGCGGACACAATGGCAAAGGGCACCTCGCCCGCAGCGGTCAAGGAAACCCCGTCCGTTTCAAAGCTGTAATCGAACTCGATTTCGAACCCGGCTTCCGCAAAGTAGCCGCGCTCAACGGCTACATAAAATGGTGCATATTGGATATTGGGGATATAACCCATCGGCAGCCGAATATGCACCCGATCGCCGCCTTCCCCAACCATTGGTTGGCAGCCGGCCAATACCAAGGGGGTTACCAGTATCAAGGTAAAGATATGCCTTTTAGTCATATCACTCCTTTGCTGACTCATGTTTCTCCTTTCTCCTTAATCCTTTATCCTTCTTTTTGTCTCCGCCACCACAGCAGTCGGCTTTCCAGCAACAATACGACGCCGTAAAGCGCGAGCGCCATGACGATCAATGCGAGAACAGCCACGATGACCAAGGCCGTGTCGTACTCTCCACGACCGATATTGATCAGGAAACCCAGCCCGCGATCAGCGTTCACGAATTCTCCGACCACAGCACCGATAACCGAAAGCGTTGCGCCGATGCGCAAACCGCCAAGCAGCACGGGCATTGCGGCAGGCAATTCCAGCAAACGCAGGGTCTGCCAGCGGGTTGCACGCAATGAGCGCATCAGGTCGTGCAAATCTTCCGGGACGCCGTGCAGACCGACGACCGTGTTGATCAGCACCGGAAAAAAAACGATCAGCGCGCAAATCAGGATTTTGGACAGGATGCCAGGCCCGAACCAGATCACTAAGAGTGGCGCAACAGCAACCACCGGCACGGATTGGCTCGCCACCACATATGGCGCGAGCAGCCGTTCCAGGCGGCGCGATTTGGCGAGCAGGTAACCCAGCAACGTCGCCAGGCTCACGCCGAGGAACAACCCAAGGATCACTTCCTGCAGAGTGACCAGCGCGTGGCGCAGCAGGGTGCCGTCGGCAAGCGTCCGCAGCAAGCGCGCCCAGACCAGACTAGGCGGCGGCAAAATGAAGGCGGGCAGATCAGAAATGCCTACGAGCAAATACCAACTTCCCAGGCCGAGGAACACGGCAATCACGAAGGACAACAGGCTGCCAAGCAGGCTGCGTCCGTCTCTGGCGAGTGGGGTGTTTTCGAGTCGCATAATAAAATGCCCCGAATCAACGAATCGGGGCATGCGCCATTCTCTTGCGGAAACAAAGACCCGAAAAGCGATTGCTTTTCGGGGCGCAAAGATGGTTTCAGCGCATGGCCTTGCCATGCTCTGGCGAAGGTCTTCACCCATCGCTCTTCTTTCATCCGGACTATACCGTCGGCCCCGGAGTTTCACCGGATCCTGCACCCGAAGGCGCTCGTGGGCTGTACCACCGATCGGGAATTTTGCCAGCTTTAGCTGGCAATCACCCTGCCCCGAAGGTTTATTCAGTTGTATTTTGGATTATAGCGGCCGCACAAACAACAGTCAATCAACTCTCCGGCCTAAGGGCCTCCTTCCACACTTTCAATCTCTGCAAGCGTGTCCTTGACGTATCGCTCGGCTAACAGCAAATTGTCACCCGCGCGTTGTATCACGCTGAGGATGGTGCTCATTTTGGAGACTTCTTCCAACTGTTCCTTAACAAACCATCCCAGAAATTGCTGGGCAATATAGTCTTTTTCTTTCACAGCAACGTCCATCAGGGCATTGATCTGCCCAGTGACAGTTTCTTCCCATTTCAGGGCGGCGGCCACGGCTTCCTCCGCGGATTTGAAATCGGCGCGCCCGGCCGGTATAGCGGGAACGGCAACGCTGCCGCCGGCATCCAGGACGTAGCGGACGAATTTCGTGCCGTGTTGGATCTCTTCTTCCGCCTGCTTGAAAAACAATTTGCCAAACAGCAGCATGTTGGCGGACGTGAAATAGGAGGCGATGTTCACGTACTGCATTGCGGCCCCAAACTCACGGCCAACCTGTTCGTTAATCGCTTTTTCCAATTCCTTGCTGATCAGCATGTCAAACTCCTTTGTCTCAGCGAACCACTTCTATCCCATTGCCATCGAGAACTTCACCGATGCGCCACACGGGCTGCCCGAGCTCTGTGGCCCTATCCTCGAAAGCCTCACACCGATCTGAGGGCACTGCCAGCAGCAGCCCGCCGCTGGTCTGCGCGTCGAAAAGTAAGAGTTGCTGCCATTCCTCGAGGTCGTCCGCAAAGTCAATATGCGGCGAATAGTATTTGCGGTTATCCAGCGAGCCACCCGGGAAGGTTCCTTTTTGGGCGTATTTGCACGCTGCAGACGTTAACGGCACTGCATCGAAATGAAACTCAAGTTTTACTGAGGCACTGCTTGCCATCTCCCACCCGTGCCCCAGCAGGCCGAAGCCAGTGACATCAGTGCCACCGCGGAGGTCGAGCTCCTGAGCCAGTTCGGATGCCTGTTTATTCAGCTTGCGCATCCAATCCACCACTTCGGATTCCTCTTCTGGGGAGGCCAATTCGCGTTTGACCGCGGTATTCGTCACCCCGAAGCCGAGTGGCTTGGTGAGATAAAGAGCGTCGCCTACTCGAGCGCCTTGCTTGCTGAGGAGCTTATCCGGGTGGGCGAATCCCAGCACAACGAGGCCATACTTCGGTTCCTTATCCTGGATAGTGTGTCCACCTGCCACCGGGATGCCAGCTTCTTTTGCTTTGTCAGCCCCACCGCGCAAAATCGCTGCGCCGATCTCGGGAGGCAGGTCATTTGGAAGCGCGGCTATGTTCAGCGCCAGGAACGGCTTGCCTCCCATAGCATATACATCGGATAGCGCGTTGGCCGCCGCAATAGCGCCGAAGTCATAAGGATCATCGACCACCGGTG
>JBOGUK010000225.1:0-10203 GCA_050695915.1 Anaerolineales bacterium | reverse complement strand
CAGAAGGGCTCCATCGATGGGGGTGAGGTTTTTGTTAATCTTCGCGCTTCCTCAAATGCGGGAACAGTATCACTTCGCGAATATTCGCCTGATCGGTGAAAAGCATCGTCAGGCGATCGATGCCCATACCGAAGCCGCCGTTGGGCGGCATGCCGTAGCGCATGGCGCGCAGGTAATCTTCGTCCATGGGGTGCAGGTCCTCGTCATCGGCGGCGAGGCTGGCGCTCATTTCCTGGAAGCGGGCCAGCTGGTCGAGAGGGTCATTGAGTTCGGAGAACGCGTTGCAGATCTCAAAACCGCCCATATAGCCCTCGAAGCGTTCGACGATCTGCGGATTGCCCGGCAAGCTTTTCGCCAACGGAGAAACTTCACGGGGATAGTTATAGAGAAATGTTGGCTGTAACAAGCGCGGCTCAATCACCGCGCCCACCATGTCGTCGATCAATTTGCCGCGTGAGGCGCCGGGCAGCACGTTGTACTTTTTCGCCGCCATGGCATTCGCCAGGCTGGCGGCGTCCGGGTACTCATCAAGATTGATGCCGGCAAAGTCAAGCACCGCTTCCGATAACTCCATACGCGGCCAGTCCACGCCAAGGTCGATCTCGTGATCCTGGTAGCTGAACTTCGTCCCGCCTAAAACCTGCTTCCCAGTGTACAAAAGCATTTCTTCTGTAAGTTCCATCACGCGCTTGTAATCCGCGTAGGCCATGTAGAACTCAAGCATGGTGAACTCAGGGTTGTGCTTGCGGTCCACACCTTCGTTGCGGAAGTCGCGTCCGATCTCGTAAACGCGCTCGATGCCGCCCACGAGCAAACGTTTGAGATACAGTTCGAAGGAAATGCGCAGATATAGATCTTGCTTGAGCTGATTGTGAAATGTCGTAAAGGGGCGCGCGGCAGCGCCGCCATAAACAGGCTGCAGGACGGGAGTCTCGACCTCGAGGAATCCCTGACCATCCAGGAACTCGCGCAGCGCGCGGTTGATGGCTGCGCGCACGCGGAAGATCTCACGCACTTCGGGATTTACGGCCAGGTCCGCATACCGTTGGCGGTAGCGCAGCTCTGGATCCGCCAGCGTGGCATGGCGCACGACTTCACCTCCCACCTCCTCGTCTTTGGCGGCGGGCAGCGGCGTGATCGCCTTGGCGATCATGTGGAAATCTTCGACATTCAGGCTGATCTCGCCCGCCTTGGTGCGGAACATTTCGCCGCTGGCTTCGACAAAGTCGCCGATATCGAAGTGGTCATTGAATAGCGCCAACTTGTCCTCGCCGACGCCATCCGCGCGCAGGAACAGCTGCACGCGACCGCGCCCATCCTCGATATGGGCAAAAGTGATTTTGCCCATTATTCGGATGGAACGAATGCGACCAACGAGGGTGGCCTTTACTTGCGTCGCTTTCTTTTCAGAGTCTTTGAACGCCTTGATGGCTTCTACGCTGGTATGCGTGCGCTCGACGCGCGGAGGGTATGGTTCCATGCCCGCAGCGCGCAGCTTGCGCAGTTTTTCCAAGCGCGTTTGCTCAATTTCGGAATAGATGTGCTCTTCTTTCAGGTCCATTTTTCTCGATTATATGCTGACTGGCAATTGCTGATGAAAAAAAAGACCCGCACGCAAGTCGCCTTGGGGTGCGGGTCTCGTTATGGCTTGTTTAGTCTCTTGAAACTCTAGTCAACCTTCATAACTCTTACAGAGAAGGAACCCGAAGGCGCTTGGACGTCAACCTTATCGCCTTCTTTCTTGCCCAGCAACGCGCTGCCCAATGGGGATTCGTGGGAGATCTTCCCTTCGCGCGGATTGGCTTCGGCTGCACCCGCGATGAGATACTCTTCCGGTTTGCGACGCCCCTGCTGGATTGTGACCGTGGAGCCGATCTCGATAGGGCCGCCTTTCTTCCTTCCCTTGTCTTCGATCAGGGTCGCATTGGCAAGGATCAACTCCAATTCCTTGATACGTCCCTCAACGAAGGATTGCTCATTTTTGGCAGCCTCGAACTCTGGGTCTTCCACGAACTCGCCCAGGCTGTTCTCGGCAGCCTCGCGCAGCCGCTCGGCGATCTCCTTACGCTTTACGCTGCGCAGGTTATCGACCTCGTCTTGCAATTTTTTGTATCCGTCTTTAGTTAAATATTCGGTAGCCATGTTCATGCCCTAACGTCAGACCGCAATTTGTATTTTTGCGCGGCTTCTGGGGAAAGTCCTTATAAAAAAACCTTGCTGCGAGCCAGCTCCCCTCTTAGCCAGCCAACAGCGAACCTAATATAGCACATCTAGAGTCAATTATCAAGAACGAATGTTCGGTTGATAACAAGCGCCTGCCCTTTGCCAGGCATCCAGCCCGCATCTGGAACCGGCTGCACCTCGCCTTGGGAGCCCTCGGGCAGCAGATATCCGCGGAGGTGCTCATTATCGGGAGGATCACCTGCAAATATCGTCCAAATTTCGACCGAGTCCCCTTGCCGCACCTGCTCCCAGATCAGCCCTTCCACAAGAAAACGAGGCATCGTCCAAGTGTGGCGAGAGATAAACCCAGAGCATTGCGCGGCGCATTATAAGTCAGTTAGCAGGGGAAGACAGTTGACAGGGAGATTTAACACGCGATATCAACTATCGAATCCCGGGTTGAACCAAATTTGCTCCCATTCAGCTGCGAATGATATTATCTTCGCCGTTATGTTCATTTTCAACCAGCGCGATCCCGCCAAGCGCCTCCGCGTGCGTTATATCCTGGCAGCCATTGCGCTCGCCACGCTCCCCTGCTACCTTACGGGTTACGTAGCGGCCCAATGGCGTTTAAACCAACCGACCGCAACAGGCACACCCACGCTCACTGAAACGCCTACGCCAACAACGACAGCCACCAGCACAGCAACAGAGACGCCAACTCAGACACCTACCCACACTGTAACTAGCTCAATAACGCCGAGCAATACGCCGCCGCCGACTTTTACTCCCACCTTCACGTTTACGTTCACACCGCTACCAACAAACACGCAGACGCCGACAGAAACCCCTATACCACCAACCCCTTAGGTTGCGATCATCTAACGCGATAGAATCGACAAGCTGATGCAAATGAAAGGGATTCGGTCCTCCTTTTTTGTGCTACTACTCGCGCTCGGCGCATGTGCGGCTCCCGGCGATTCGCAGGCAACGCCCACGCGCACCACTTCCCCATCAGAAAGTCAACCCACACAGACCGGGGATGAGCAAGGCGGCGATTCCGGTGCCATGGTGCTTACGGTTTGGGTTCCTCCTGGTTTTGATCCGGGCGGCGGCGGGCTGGCCGCCAGTATGTTACAGACCCGCATCGGTGAATTCGATTCCCAGCACCCGGAATCGCGCATCGAGGTCCGCGTGAAAGCAGAGAAAGGATCCGGCGGATTGATGGAATCCCTGCTTGCCGCCCAAGCGGCTGCTCCCCTGGCTCTTCCAGATTTGATGCTCCTTCCTAGCCCGCTGATGCCGGTCGCGGCCCAGAGCCAGCTCATCCGGCCTTACCAGTCCACAAGCCTTGCCAATGAACCCGACGACTGGTATCCGGTTGCCAATGAGCTGATCGAATGGCAAGGCGCCGCGTACGGCATCCCGTTCGTGGCGGATGCATTCGTGCTGGCCTTCCGCCCCACTGCGGTGAACAGTGTTCCAGCGCACTGGGACACGGTCCTTGCCAATGAACGCGTCCTGGGATTTGCCGCGGCCGATCCCGAAGCACTGTTCACGATTTTGCAGGGGCTGGCGCTTGAAGGCGAGGCAGGTTCCAGCTTCCCGATCGAAAATGAAACTCTCGAAACCGTCTTCGAATTCTACGCAGCAGGAAACCAAAATGGGGCCTTTCCCTTTTGGCTCACGCAGTATCAAAATCACGAACAAAGTTGGCAGGCTCTAAGCGAAGGTCTCGTTCCTATGGTCGCTGGTTGGTCCAGCAAGATCATCACCAGTCAGGGCGATGCGATTGGCGGCGCGCCCCTGCCCACGCAAAGCGGTGAGCCATTCACACTGGTCAAAGGGTGGGTGTGGACCATCAGCTCGCCCGATGATCAGCGCGCGGCCTTAGCTGCCGAGTTGGCGGAATTTCTAAGCACTCCCGAATTTATGGCCCAGTGGAGTGCCGCCGCCGGGCTCCTGCCACTGCGCCAAAGCTCGCTGGCGGCCTGGTCTCCGGACGAGCGCCAGGCGCTTGCCAGTGTGGTCATCATCAACGCGGCCGCCATGCCAGACCAAATTACCCTCGACCTTTGGGGCAATGCGCTTTCGCAAGCAGTGGTTGGTTTGCTCAAAGACGAACTGAATATTACAGAGGCAATCCAGGTGGTGAACGGTCTGGTTGCGGACGGATAGCCCTCTCATGTTATTCTCATGCTCTCAGCTTGACGCTGCTTTCAAGCATCGGATAACATGCCGAGCGGTCTCAGCGTAGCCCCACATCATCAAAATGCCCCCAGAACCCGAAAATAAAACCGAACAGAAGCCTTCGGAACCCCGAGGGAATCTTTTTTCGCGCTTATCGCCTAAGAATATTCCCACATCTGTTCTCCGCTACGGAGGCGTTGGACTGGTGGTATTACTTGCACTGGCTGTTGTTTTCGTGATGCGCAACTTCGCCTCCGGTATTCAGCAGACCCGCCAGGAAGAGTTACGCGCCACTGCCCAGGCGCTCGCATTGCCCACCATCGAATCCATTACAGGCGGCATCGCCAGCGCCATGATGCCCTCGTTTGAAAACGCCGGCTCCCAGTTCTCCCAGGGCATCCCAAGACTGGCCTCCATCGATACATCGATTCCAAGCCGAGCGCGCACGGATATGCAGCCCTACACCGTCGTCCAGGGTGACAATCTATTTGCCATCGCCGATAAGTTCGGATTGAAACCAGAGTCTGTGCTCTTTTTCAACTTGGAGCAGCTCGACGACAATCCCAGTAAGCTGGAAATCGGCATGACAGTGAATATCCCGCCAGTCGATGGAGTTCCACATACTTTTCATGGAGAGAGTCTCACAGACATTGCGGAAATGTATAAGACCAATGTAGACTCAATCCTGGATTGGCCTGGTAACCACTTAGATCCATACGAGATCGATCTGGAAAACCCCAATATCCCCGATGGCACTGTTCTCGTTGTGGTTGGCGGCCAACGCGAGCCACGCGACTGGGGTCCGCCGGCGGTTACCCGCCAAAATGCCGCCACTGCAGCCTATTACGGCTCTGGTTCCTGTGGCTCTATCTATGAGGGCGCAATCGGCGACGGTACCTTTGTTTGGCCCACCGTCGCAACATATCTCTCAGGCACAGACTACACGCCTCCGCTTCACAACGGCATCGACATCGCCGGCGCCGAAGGCAATGCCGTGTATGCCATCGATAGCGGTGTAGTGGTCTATGCTGGATGGTCCGAGTATGGCTTCGGTAACCTCGTAGTTATCGATCATGGCACAGGTTTCCAATCGGCTTACGCCCACCTTTCTTCCTTCGTCGTCGGCTGTGGGCAAAGCATTATCCAAGGCGCTGTGCTGGGCGGCGTAGGCAACACCGGCAACTCCAGCGGGACTCACTTGCATTTCGAGATCAACCTCCAGGGCTTCGGCAAGGTCAACCCCTGGAACTACGTTTCGCCGTAAATACCCTATTTTCAAAGAGACCCTTCGCTGCGTTCAGGAAAACACACGGCACGTAACGTGTTTCCCTGAGCAGAGCCACCTGGGCGTAGCAAAGGTGGCGAATAGCGAAGGGTCCTCCAATTCTCGCGTAACATTTCATGCAGATTTCCGAGGATCCCTTCACTTCGTTCAGGGCAGGCTCTTCGCGACGGAAAACCTGCAAGCGCAGCTTTTCCTGCTCAGGAAAACACATTTTATGAGGATCTCTCGCGCGAAATCCGTAGGGGAGGGTCTTAGACCCTCCCCTACTATCAGCTATCAGCGCCACTGGCCCTCATTACGCACACCTAACATTTTGTCATTTCGAGGCGGCAAAAGAAGGTATCACCCGAGCCGCCGATTCAAGATAGCCGAGAAATCCCTGTGATGACTTCTTCGGAGTAACCTCGGCGCGCAATGATGTTTACCCGTCCATCGAATGCTATAATCTCTTCCTCATCGGGCGCGTAGCTCAGCTGGTTAGAGCGCACGGTTCACATCCGTGAGGTCGAGGGTTCGAGTCCCCCCGCGCCCACTCCTCCGGTGCGCAGGCAATAGGTTAGTTGACGAGCCACTATCAAGGTCCGGCGTGGCCTTCAAACCATTCATTTTCACTGGCTATTGATGACGGGCTCGTTTCACCCAATGCAGATAGTGTCGGTGCTCGTATGGGGTGGTTTGCTTGTCTCGGCAGTCCAATTTGCGCTTGGGTTAACAGACAAGCGATCACCAGAGTTTGGTTTTTCTGGGCTCTTACTAATCGGCTGGCTAACCGTTTTCTCATTTATGAGTGGGTTTTCCATCGGTTTATTCATCGCAATAATCAATATTGGCTTGGGCATAACTGTCTTGTCGATCACAAGGCACTATCGCCCTCATTTTGCCTTCGCAATATTCGCCAACGTCCTACTGGCATTATTTATGCGAGACACTCTTCCCGGGGCCCGCTCGCTGCTCGCCCTCCTTTCTATCGGCGGACTAGTCTATTCGTTCTACAAGCTTTTCAGATACAGAACAATGCGGGAAGAAATCGCATTTGCCAGAACATCGCTGGCTGTTGTCGCGTTCTTGTTTTTCTTGAGTCTCCTTCTTCAAAATTACGCGACCATCGTTCCTATCACATTCACACTGCTGGCAGTTGCTTGCGGTGTATTATTCACAGTCACTGCAAAGCATTATCGTGGGAATTTAGCAATTATGAGTGCCTTATCCTTGGCCTGGATTGGGGGCGGTCTATTGGCAGTAATAGTCAGTGCATAAAATTAGAATCTCCCGCATAGTCTTAGAGCACGCCTAATTTGAAACTCGGCAAAACACTCGAAGTTAGCTCGCGTGCCGCCTGGCGCCGGTGGCTGGCTGCCAACCACAAAAAGGCCGATGAGATCTGGCTCGTCTTTTACCGCAAATCATCGGGAAAACCACGTATTTCATACAACGATGCAGTTGAAGAGGCGCTGTGCTACGGATGGATCGACAGCATCTTAAAGCCAATCGACAAAGAGCGGTTCGCGCAGCGCTTTTCGTCACGCCGGCCGAAAAGCAATCTCTCCGAAATGAACAAGCAGCGCATTCGTAAGCTGATCGCTAATAAAAAGATGACGAAAGCCGGGCTGGCGGCTGTTGAAGGCTTGTACAAACCAGCCAAGGAAAAAAAATTGAGAGCGCCGTCTTATCTCTTGAAGGCCCTTAAGGCTGAACCAGGCATTTGGCGCAACTTCGAAAAATTTCCAGAATCATATAAGCGCATCCGCGTGGCTTACATCGAAAGCCAAAAGCGCCACGGCAAAGAGCAACATCAGCGCGCCTTAAATCACTTCGTC
This sequence comes from Anaerolineales bacterium, assembly GCA_050695915.1. GTDB lineage: Bacteria > Chloroflexota > Anaerolineae > Anaerolineales > UBA11579 > JAMCZK01. The sequence continues at coordinate 2,748 of JBOGUK010000225.1, read as the reverse complement.
AGGATGACCGCCAAGAACAAACGCATTGGCTTCGTCAAAGAATTCAAATAGTCGCAACTCCGGCTAACTTTTCGTAAACCCCGACAATCTCGTTAGCGGTCTTTTCCCATGAATATTTTTCCGCTTCCTCCCGCGCCGCCTTCCCCATCCTCTCCAGCAACTCAGGATTGCCGAATAATTCATTCAGCCGATGCACCAGTTCCTCAGGCTGCCCCTCGGGCACGTGGAAGCCTGTAACTCCATCCTTCACAAGATACGCCAGTCCCCCCACCCTGGACGCCACCACGGGCCGCCCGCAGGCCATGGCTTCCAGCCCCACCAGCCCGAAGGATTCCGAGTAAGAAGGCATCGCCACCACGTCTGCGGCGGCATAGTACATGGGCAGCTCTTCCTGGCTGCGGCTGCCAACGAACTCAATGCGTTCTTGAACCCCAAGCTCCCGAGCCAGCACCAAGAGGCGCCTCAATTCACCCGTGAAATGTTCAAGCCGTTCACCGCTTTCGCCACCGACAATTACCACGCGCAAAGGATGGGAGGGCTTTTTTGTATTCATCAAATACAACGCCCGGATCAACGTATCGATGCCCTTCAGCGCCTCAATGCGCCCGACATATAGGAGGATGCCCTCGTCCGCCGGCAACTCCAACTGCTTCCGGGCCGCCTCCTTTTCTATTGGGCGAAATCGCTCCAGGTCTACTCCCGGTGAAATAACCTTAACCTTCGCCGAGCGCAACTCGTACAACCATTGCAGGTCGGCTTCCTCCGCGGGCGTGGAGGCGATCACGAGGTTCGCAGCATCCAGAGCTCGACGCTCTCCGAGAATACGCTCGTCGCTTTCTCTCTCTCCCAAAAGCGCTATGCGATTCTTGACCAGCCCAAGGGTATGAAAATTCAGCGCCAGCGGGATATCCCACTTTTCTTTGAGTGCGATCGCCGCCAATCCAGACATCCAATAATGCGCGTGAATCACCTCATAGTTCAGATCTTCAGCCGCGGCGAAGTCCACAATCTCCTTTGTAAACTCAGGGATGAATTCGGGAAGCCGGCCCTTCACCGCCTCGCTCCCCGCCGGCACCGAAACCAGGCGCACGCCGGGTTCCATTAGGTGTGTTGCTTCTTCGCCTCGCGTAAAGATATCCACTTGATGTCCCATTCGCCCCAACTGCGTGCTCACCTCGCGCACGTAAACGTTCATCCCGCCTGCGTCCTTGCTCCCAAGAGCAGCCAGAGGGCTGGTGTGATAGGAAATCATCGCGATGTGCAAAGTAGTCTCTTGGTGCCTCAGTATCCTAGTTGCATGTTTTTTGATGTTTAAACCAAGTTTGGCGTCGTTATCATTCGCGCCAGCTTGTCTCCGACACAAGACGAGCCAAGTCTCACTGTCACTGCCCAAGGTTATAATAAAAAATCAAGCCTAGAGTTCGGCGCTTTGCTTTTGCCCAAGCCAAAACAAAATCTGCGCTTGCGCTCATTGCTGCCTTGCATAGAGTTCGCCGCTTTTGCGTTTGCCGGACTGCATGATTTGTAGAGTTTCGTGCCGTGCGGAGCAGGTAGAAACTCTTAAAAAATCGGCGCTTCTTTTGCGGCGATTTTAGGCCACCGTAGCTCAGCTGGCAGAGCAGTCGCTTCGTAAGCGACGGGTCGTGGGTTCGAGTCCCACCGGTGGCTCTCGCGATTGAAGGTGACCTTCCCTTTCAGAACGTATTGCGTGTTTCGTACTGCGTAAAATTCTCGGTGGTTACGCAGTACCCTATACGCTACACGGATAAAAAAGCCGACCTTTATTCCTCGTCCGCCGCGCCCTCAATTCTCTTCAGAATATGCTCCCGCGCGTCCAAGTATGCGTCCGCCAGCTCCACGCGGTGGCGGGAGAAAAGCAGCGCCAGCAGAGGGTTATAACGCTTCTCGAGCCAATACAGCGCCTTCATTGGATCGCCTTTGCCTTTTTCCAGCGCCTTATTGATCAGCCGGGCAAAACGACGGCTGTAAAAATCGCGGTCGTAATTTGTCATCAGTTGTGAGTAGATAATTGTGGGATTATATACGCCGCCGATTTCCCACATGCATTTATCCCGTTCTCCTTTCTCCCTTCTCCTTTCTCCTTTGCTTATAATCTGCGCATGACGCGCTCCTCCCCCCTCGTGATCGGCGTCGCCGGCGGCAGCGGTTCCGGGAAAACTACGGTGGCGCAGGCCATCCTGCAGCGGGCGGGGGCCGAAAACGTCGCCTACATCCAGCACGATTCCTACTACAAGGACCTGAGCGACCTGCCGCCCGCCCAACGGGCGACGGTCAACTTTGACCACCCGAACTCGCTCGAAACCGACCTGATGATCGAGCATGTGAAGCAGCTCAAGGCCGGGCATACCGTGGACATACCCACCTACGACTTCACCAACCACACTCGCAAAAAGGAAACTATCCACATCGAGCCGCGCCCCGTCATCCTGGTGGAAGGCATACTCCTGTACATCGATGCCCGCATGCGGGACGCATGCGACATCAAGCTCTTCGTGGAAACCGACGCCGACCAGCGCTTCATCCGCCGCTTACAACGCGACATTAGCGAGCGCGGCCGCACGACCGAATCCGTGATCCAGCAGTATCAGGCTACCGTCGGTCCGATGCACCTGGAATTCGTAGAGCCATCCAAACGTTACGCGGATCTGATCATCCCCTATGGCGGCTACAATCAAGTGGCGCTCGACGTGGTGATGGCTCGTATCGAGGCCATACTGCACGAATTCA
>JBOGUK010000224.1:0-12379 GCA_050695915.1 Anaerolineales bacterium | reverse complement strand
GCATCGAACACGGCATCGATATGACCAAGGGTTTGCAGGAACAAAACCTGGCTGTACAATCCGTATGTGGCCGCTGTATCGCTACAATGCGGATCTCGCCGCGCAGGGCAAGCCAGCGCTTATCCTGGATTCCAAACCTCCTTCAGCGTCCGTGAGGGAGACGTTTACTGCGAAAACCGCTACCGCCGCCTGCTCACCTCCAACGAAGCGCGCGCCGGGCAACTGCCGGCCAAACTGGAGGCAGACGTCGCCCGCCAACGGGCCGCTTTCGAGCAGCTGGCTCAGGGCGACGACATGCAGAAAACTGTCGCCAATCAGATACGTTTGGCGTGATCTGATGCAACGAAAGTGGATCCGGGATTTTTTTCGTTCTTTCAATGCCGGACCGTTGCAGAAACCCGTTTCGATTGGGCTTCTCCTAATATGGGCCATTGGCCTGCTGGCATACTTCTTCATTCAAGACAGCCGTGGCTCGGACTGGCTTGTTTACTTCCGGCCTGCGGCGCGCGACCTGCTTGAATTGAAAAATGTCTATGCTTCGAGTCCCTATCCCATCCCTTATCCGATTTGGTCTCTATTTCCTGCAATTCCGTTTGCATTGCTGCCGAATCAAATTGGATATGCCTTGCTCGCCTTCAGCACTCTATTCGTAATGGGTTTGGTCGCTCTTAAGCGGGGTGCAAAACCAGTATCCCTGGCCTTGTTTGTGTTCATGCCGCAGGTTTTGTTTATGGCGGGCAATGGCAACTATTTTGAGGCTTTTGCGGCCATGGGATTGATTCTCCCTCCGCAAATTGGCTTGTTTTTCGTGTTGGCCAAGCCGCAGATCGGCGCAGCGGTTGCAATTTTTTGGCTTGCGGAAGCCTGGAGGGATGGGGGATTTCGCCAGGCGATTCGCATATTCGGCCCCGTCACAGCAGCCTATGTCCTCATGTTTTTGCTCTATTCGCCCGACATCTTCACGGAAATCACCGAATGGTCAAATACCTTCGGGGCAAGCCAGGCTCATGATGCGAATATTTGGCCCTATGGCGCTGTCCTCGGTTTGGCTCTGTTGACTTATGCAATCCGTAAAAGGGAATTTGGGCCGGCAATCCTTTCCTCCGTTTGCTTTGCTCCCTACGTCGGGTTCTATTCGTGGCCGATCGCGCTTTTAGGCTTGCTTCCGGCAAAGTGGGAATTTGGGATTGCGGTTTTGGCCATGTCCATCATTGGTTTTCTAACCTTGTGAGATGAAGAATCTGTCCCCAAATCCCCACTTCTCAAGGATCCACTGCCCGCGCTCGCTGAGCACAAAAACGACAAATGCCTGCGCCAACTCGGCATTTGAAATTTCATGCAGCAGCGCAATCGGATAGCTGGCGATAACATTATGCTCATCGGGAATTGGGATTTGCAAAACCAGATCCGCAATGTCTCCCGTCACATCCGAAACGTAAACGATGCCGGCGTCGGCTTCACCCAGCGCCACCTTAGCGGCCACCTGGCGCACGTTCTGCTCTTCGGAGACGAGGTTTGCATAGACAGCAGCCCGGAAACCGGCATCCCCGATCAACGTGAGGCTCTGGTCCGCATACTCCCGCACCGGCACGCCGGGCGCGGCGAGAACCAGTCGGATGCCGGGCTTCGCCAAATCTGCCGGTGAATAAATCGCTGCGGGATTCTCTGTGGGAACGATGATTGTCAAACGATTTGTGGCGAATATTGCCGGTTCGACATCAACCAGATCTGCATCGCTTAGGTTCTGCATTTGGGCTTCATTCGCGGAAGCGAATACGTCCGCCTGCGCACCTTCGATCAACTGCGCAGCCAGATCCGAAGAGCCAGCATAGTTGATCACGACATCGACCCCAGGATGCAACTCCTCAAATTCGGAGGCAATCTCATCGAAAGCATCGCCCAGGGAAGAGGCCGCGAAAACAACTAATTCGCGATCGGCGCCAGTCGAAGTGCAGGCTGAAACCAAGACGGCAAAGATGAAGTTCAGGATTGCGAAGTTTTTTATCATCACCCGGGTAATCTCAGCTTGCTGGCAGTCTTTTCAACCTCATCCAGCCATTTCAATACGGCTTCAAGCTGTCCGAGAACGAATCCGAGAACCAAAGGCTCTATCCCCCGGCTACCGTCCTCGCGAATTTTCCGAAGAAGTTCGGATTGCTTCTTGCAAACCCGGCGCTGATTTTCAATCAAGGGGCGCAAGGGAATCCCAAGGCGTTTTGCAATATAGAGTCGACTGAGGAATTGGACGCGCACGGTGCGGATGCTGGATGAGAGTTCGGTTGAATATAGCCACGAATCCAATTGTCGTTTTCCGCTCGCCGTGATCGTGTATTGGCGTTTTGCAGGCGCGCGGCTCGATTCTTTCCAACGCCCTTTGGCGAAACCGCTTTGTTCCAACCGCTTGAGTACGGCGTAGAGCTGACTGGAGCTCAGTGTCCATACGCGGCCTAATTCAGATTTGTTTTGAAAATGGGAAAGGAGTTCGTATCCGTGCTGCGGTTTCGCCGCCAGCAATCCGAGAACAGTTTGGTCCGGGAGCGGAACGGGCATGCAGCTAGTCTATCATGGAATATTCCATGATAGACTAGCTGCCGTGACGCGCGCCGCGTTTGCAATTCTCCGCATTGCAGCACTCCTGGTTCTCGTCATCCCCATCCTTGCTTTGCTTGCTCGCGGAATTGACGGCCAGGCCACGACGCCGTTGGATCGTGCCGGACTTGGGCAAGCTGTCCTGGTCAGCTTGATTACGACGTCGTTGGCCACCCTCGCGGCATTTATCCTGGGCACGCCCCTGGCGCTTTTCCTGGCAGAGACCAAATTTCGCTTCAAAAAGGTCGCTTCAGTCATTGTCGAATTGCCCATCGTCCTACCTCCAACTGTGGCGGGGTTGGCCCTTTTGCTGGCCGCCGGGCGCCGCGGTTTGCTGGGCGACGCACTCAGCTCCGTTGGCATTTCGGTGCCATTCACCACGGCCGCGGTGGTCATCGCGCAGTTTTTCGTCGCCGCTCCATTCTTCATCAGGGCAGCGCAATCCGCCTTCGAGACGATCCCGAAGGAACTACTGGATGCTGCGCGTATCGATGGTGCGGCGCCCTTCGCAGTTTTCCGCATGATCTCGCTTCCGTTGGCGTCCAACGCGTTGGCAGCGGGGCTTACCATCTGCTGGGCTCGTGCTATGGGCGAATTCGGGGCAACGCTGCTCTTCGCAGGCAACCTCGCCGGACGTACGCGGACGATGACACTTTTCATTTACACTGCTTTCGAAAGCGATATCGACGCGGCTATCACGGCAAGTACCATCCTTTTAGGACTGGCCTTCCTGGCGCTGACGGTCTCAAGGGTATTCTCGGCGCGGGCGTACAAGGAGAATTCCTAAAGCCGTTCGCCTAACACTATAATGAGAAAAAACATTGGAGGTGCTGAATGGCACGCGTAGCAATCAACGGTCTGGGCCGCATCGGTAGGGCCGCCCTCAAGCTGGTTTTGGAAGCCAAGGAACTGGAACTCGTCGCCGTCAATGACATCGCGCCGGCGGACAATATCGCCTACCTGATCAAATACGATTCCGTGTACGGGCGGTACGACAAAGAGGTGGAAGCCAAGGATGGCAAATTGCACATTGGCAACCAGAGTATTGCTTTCCTAAGCGAACGCGAACCGGCCAACTTGCCCTGGAAAGAAACGAAGGTGGACATCGTCGTCGAAAGCACCGGTCGATTCACCGAGAAAGATGATGCCGCCAAACATATCCAGGCGGGCGCCAAGCACGTGATCATTTCGGCGCCGACGAAAAGCGAGGACGTACCTACAGTGGTGTTCGGCGTGAACACAGCCGAAGGCAACCCGCAGATCCTTTCCTGCGCCAGCTGCACGACGAATTCACTCACCCCGGTGGTCGAAGTTATCGGCCGTCATCTGGGCATCCAGAAAGCGATCATGACCACCGTTCATGGCTACACTGCGGGTCAAAGTATTGTGGACCTGCCCAGCAAGAATTGGCGGCGGGGACGGGCGGGCGCCATCAACCTGGTACCCACGACCACAGGCGCGGCCATTGCAACCACCAAGGCGCTCCCGCAGTACAAGGGCAAGTTCGACGGCGTGGCTATCCGCGTGCCCGTGCCAGTAGGCTCAGTCTCCGACGTGGTGATGCTTACCGAGAAGAACACCACGCCCCAGGAAGTCAATGAAATCCTGACCAAAGAAGCCAACTCAGACCGCTACAAGGAGATCATTCGCGTGACGAACGACCCCATCGTTTCGTCGGACATCATCGGCGACCCGCACGCCTGCATCATCGACCTCGAAATGACCAAGGTAGTGGACGGCAATCTGGTGAAGATCTTCGCCTGGTACGATAATGAGTGGGGATACACCAACCAAATGATCCGAGAGGTGCGTGCGATCGCTAAGACGCTGAAGTAACCGACCGTCACGGGGAAGGTCTTATTTGTGATAAAATATACAAATAGATGGCGTTTGCCCCATTTGTACAAATTGAAAATCTGTCCAAAAGCTACACCGAAGGTGGACGGCGTCATACTGTTATAGATGAAGCCAACCTGGCTATCAATCAGGGGCAATTCGTCGCTTTAGTGGGCGCCAGCGGCAGCGGAAAAAGTACTCTGCTTAACATGCTCAGCGGCATCGACAAAGCGGACAGCGGTGCGGTGAGAATCAATGGTTCCAATCTGATCGCGCTGAGCGAAGCCGAGCGAACGCTTTTTCGTCGCACGAACATCGGCTTTGTTTTCCAATTCTTCAATTTACTGCCCACGCTTAACGTATTTGAAAACGTGATCCTTCCGCTGGAGTTGGCGAATATTCCAGTGTCGGAAGGATCGGCAAGGACACGGAGACTTCTTGGCGAGGTCGGGTTAGCTGAACGCGAGAAAGCCTTCCCAGACCGGCTTTCTGGAGGCGAGCAGCAGCGGGTAGCGATCGCCCGCGCCCTGGTGCACGAGCCGCTGCTCGTGCTTGCCGATGAGCCGACCGGCAACCTAGACGAGGAAACTGGCACCCAGGTCATGGACCTGTTGGAAACGCTGACCCGCGCGGCAGGGAAGAACCTGATTATGGCGACGCACAACCTGGAGAACGCGCGGCGCGCCGACCGGATCGTCCACATCCACGAGGGAAAGCTCGTCGAAGAATAGATGTTTCCCAGGTCACTTTTTCGGGTAGGGTGGCGATACTTAGTTGGACATCCGCTGCAAACTCTCCTGATGATCCTCGGCATCAGCCTGGGTGTGGCCGTGGCTGCCAGTGTGGATGTGGCCAATGCCAGCGCTGCGCGTGCATTTGACTTGAGTGTGGAAGCTGTGACCGGGCGAAGCACGCATTACATTTCTGGCGGTCCGAGCGGGATTCCTGAAGAAATTTACATCGAGCTGCGTCGTGGGGGTCTGGAGATCCCGATGGCGCCGATTCTCAGCCAGTTGGTTACTTCGCCGCAGCTTGGCAACGCGCCTCTGCAACTGCTGGGCATCGATCCATTTGCAGAGGAGCCGTTCCGAAGTTATTTGTACGACGAGAATAATCGGGGCGATCTTGCAACCATGGCGGCGTTTTACACAGTCCCCGGTGCGGTGCTGATTTCCAGTGATCTGGCTGCTCAGCAAGGATTCAAGAGCGGAGATTCAATAGATTTAAACATCAACGGGCAAATCAAGAAAGCGTTTATTGCAGGGCTCATCGAACCGCGCGACGCGTTGAGCAACAGGGCTCTGCAAAATCTTGTGCTTGCGGATATTTCAACGGTGCAAGAACTCAGCGGCAACCCTGGCAGACTGGAGCGCATAGACCTGAACCTGCCGCCCGAAGGCGAAAATAGTTTGATCGCCCAGCTGGGCGATTATTTGCCAACCGGCATGGTGATACAACCGGCGGAAGGACGCAGTCAGGCCGCCGAGCAACTGACCAGCGCGTTTCAAACCAACCTTACTGCGCTGAGTCTGTTGGGGCTCACCGTCGGCTTGTTTCTCATCTACAACACGATGACATTTTCAGTCGTTCAGCGCAGACAATCCTTCGGTACTCTGCGCGCGCTGGGCGTAACCGGGCGCGAGATTTTCACGATCGTGTTAACCGAGGCATTGGTGGTTGGACTGGTCGGTTCCACGCTGGGTGTGTTGATCGGCATAGGCTTCGGTCGCGGCGCGGTTGACCTGGTAACGCAAACGATCAACGATAATTTCTTTGCCACCACCGTGCGCGAAGTAAGCCTGCCATTGGAAAGCCTGGTGCGCGGCGGCGTTCTAGGCCTGGCTACGACGCTGTTTGCCGCCCTGATCCCGGCCTGGGAAGCCGCCAACTCGCCGCCGCGGCGCACACTAACGCGCTCTCAATTGGAAACCAGCTTGGGTAGGTTGCTGGGATGGATAGCAATGCTAGGCGCGGCGATGGCGCTGCTCTCGGGAGCTCTGCTAGCTTTTACCGACTTGGGTTTGAGGGCAAGCTTTGGGGGCATCTTCGGACTTACGGTCGGACTCGCCCTTGCCGTACCCTGGGTCACGCGGCAAATCATGCCCGTAGCCGCGGCGGCCCTCGGAAGGTTAGTTGGGCCGCTTGGGCGTATGGCGCCGCGCGAGGTGTCCAATTCAGCCAGCCGCACCTCGCCCGCGATGGCCGCGCTGATGCTTGCCGTCGCCGTAACCATCGGCGCCAGCCTGATGGTGAGCAGCTTCCGCGCCAGCGTGGTCGATTGGCTTGAGGTGATCCTGAGCAACGATATTTATGGATCCGTGGCCACCGCGTCTCTGGCGGAGCCAGCTGTGGCGCTGGATCCCACTATTGTTGAACGAGCGGAAGACTGGCCGGGCGTGGAAATCGTTCACTTGCTTCGGAACGCGCAGGTCGATTCACCCTATGGGCCAATTACAGTGAGCGCCAATGACAACCCGAATGACGGTGAAGAACAGGTTTATGTGGAAATCGATGGGTCCGAGGCGGGAGCCTGGGAGCGCGTAAAAAACGGCGCGATCATGATCTCCGAACCGTTGGCGAACCGCTTGGGCCTTGGCGTTGGAGATGAACTAATCCTGTTTACAAATGAAGGACGGCATGCCTTTCCTATCGTCGCCGTGATCACAGATTTCAGTTCCAGCCGCGGCGGAGTGACCATGTGGTTGGAAGTCTATCGGCGATTCTGGGATGATGAAACCGTGACCGCATTTTCCGCCAAAGTCGCAACGGGCGAAGATGTGGATACCATGATCTCTGAGATGCAGCGCGAATTAGGGACTGTACAGCTGCTCAACTTGCGCGCCAATCAGGCTTTACGAACAGAGACACTCGTGGTGTTTGACCGTAGCTTCCTGATCACCAGCGCGTTGCAGTTGATCATCACCGTCGTTGCCTTCGTTGGAGTGCTCAGCGCCATGCTTTCCCTGCAGTTGGAAAAGCAAAGGCAATTGGGTATCCTGAAAGCCATCGGGCTTTCAGAGGGCCAGATGTGGACCTTGGTTTTGCTTGAAACAGGCCTGATCGGCGCGGTCGCTGGGTTGCTGGCGCTCCCAACAGGTTACCTCATCGCCCAGATCTTATTGCGCCTGATCAACCGGCTGTCATTCGGTTGGACGTTGCAGATGCATCTTGAAGCTCAACCATTCGCCCAGGCAATGATCGTTGCCATCAGCGCAGCCCTGTTGGCTGGGCTCTATCCTGCGCTGCGAGCCACCAGGCGGAGTGCGGCGGAGGCGATGCGGTTCGACTGATGCGGACCTTTTTTTCTGCTCTTATATTCTGTTTTGTGATGACCGCTTGTGCGCCACAACTGCGCGCGGATGACATTTCGGCAGAAATGATCTCCACTCCAGAATTAATTGAAGGATTTGCACGTGCTGATCATCCTCGCGAGTTTACATTCCCAACCGATTTCGGCCCGCATTTCGATTTCCAAACGGAGTGGTGGTATTACACGGGAAATCTTGAAACCAAGGAAGGGCGCCATTTTGGTTATGAGCTTACGTTTTTCCGAAGGGCTCTGGCGCCGCCAGATGTAGTTGCTGAGCGCTCCAGCGACTGGAGCGCGAATCACATCTACATGGCGCACTTCGTCATCACCGACGTGGATCATGACGAATTTCACGCATTCGAAAGATTTTCACGCGGGGCCGCGGGATTGGCCGGTGCTGAAAACAATCCTTATCACGTCTGGCTTGAAGATTGGTTCGTCCGGCAGACGGGGCCGAATCAATATGAGCTGTTCGCCTCAAGCGAGGAACTTGAAATCCGGCTCGAAATGACCGACGAGAAAGGTGCGGTGCTGCAGGGCAACGCCGGGTTGAGCCGAAAGGGGCCGCAAGCGGGTAATGCCTCGTACTACTACAGCCAGACGCGGCTGCAATCGCAGGGTGAGGTGGTAATCAAGGACGCAACGTTCGCTGTAACTGGATTAAGTTGGAAGGATCATGAGATCAGCACGTCAGCCATGTCTGAGGGTCAGGTGGGCTGGGATTGGTTCTCGATCCAGCTGGACAACGGTTACGACGTGATGTTGTATCAGGTGAGGCGCGAGGGTGGCGGCATTGATCCATTCTCAAGCGGGACACTCATCGCGCCAGATGGGGCAGTAACCTACCTGACATTGCAGGACTTCACCATTGAAACTCACACCACTTGGCGTAGCCCGCACTCCGGCGCCACATATCCCATGGGCTGGACCGTGCGGATCCCAGGAAAAGGCCTAGAAATCGACCTCGAGCCTTATCTCGTCGACCAGGAACTCAACCTGTCATTCGTCTATTGGGAGGGCGCCGTTAGTATCGCAGGGCACCACGCCGGCCAAGCGGTTGGCGGAAGTGGTTATGTCGAAATGACCGGTTACTCGAAGCCATTTGCGGGAGATTTTTGACCATATCGGACTACCTTGTGATACAATGCACAAAACATTTTAGGAGTACCTAATGAAAACATTTGTTAAGAAACTGGCTTTAGCGGCGGGCCTGACGGCGTTCTTGGCAGCTTGCGCCCCCACACCTTCGACTCTGGAAGTGACGCTGCGAGCCGAAGACATCATGTGGAATGTAGAGGCCATTCAGGCTCGTGTTGGGCAGCCGATCGAAATCACTGTGCGCAACGACGGGGTCTTGGACCACAACTTCGTGATCGAGGAGCTGGGCATTGATGTCCTGCTTTCGCCTGGCGATATTGAAGTGATCCCCGCCTTCACCATCGAGGAACCCGGTACCATTCAGTACATATGCAACATCCCCGGGCACGAAGAGGCCGGAATGATCGGTGAAATTATCGTCAACCCCTGATCGGACAGCACATAAAAGCGAAAAGCCGCCGAAGAGGCGGCTTTTTTCATTTCTTAGCTTTAGATAAAAACCCGCATATTAAGCTATTCGAATACCCTTTCGGGTAGAATCCCGCCCGTCTTCCGATAGATGACCTACAAACTTCCTTATACGGTCCTCAAATCTGGCCGTGGACGCGGCAAATCCCGTTACGGTTTCTTTATCATGGGCGGGCTTTCCCTATTGCTGATTGCAAGCGGGCTTTACGTTACTACTACCTGGGTTTCCGCAGGCGGCCCCGGCGCGCTTTTCCCCAGCGACACACCGACGGCAAGCATCACGCCCACCGCCAGCAATACACCGACGATCACGAATACACCAACGGAAACTTCCCCACCCTCCACGCCAACAGCCTCGGCCCCTTTCCTTTACAGCGTCGAGCTTGGGGACACAATCTCCAGCATCGCAGACAAATTCGACGTGGACTTTATTATCATCATGTTATTGAATGGCTTGAGCAACGATTCGGTGCTTTTTGTCGGACAGGAATTGATTATTCCAGACCCGAATATGGAAGTCCCCTCACCCACGCCCATCCCGGAAGGATTGCCGCGTGGTTTTGAGATCGAGTATTTTGTCTTACCGGGAGACACATTAGCCGCAATCGCATCTAGATTCTTGTCCACGGAAGACGCCATCATCCAGGCCAATGATCTGGACAATCCAGATCAGGTTTTCGTCGGCCAGATCCTGCTGGTGCCTATCAACATGATCACCATCACCCCGGGTCCGTCGCCGACCCCAGTGGGCACGGCCGCAGCCACGGCAACGCCTTAGAAAATCGCTCCGAATTCGGAGCGATTTTCTATTTAGTCCTTGTTGACCACTACAAAGATCATCGGTTTTCGTTTCGTAGAATCGTAGAAGAACTTATTTAATTCCTTTTCGATCCCCTCTTGTAAGTTACCGTTTGTATTGGCAACCACTTTCTCGATATGCCGTCTGGTTTCCGCGAGCAGTTGCTCCGAATCGCGAAGGTAAACGAACCCGCGCGTAATGATATCGGGCTCCTGAAGCAACTTGCCGCTGTCCCCATCCAGGCGCAGGTTGACGAAGATGAAACCTTCGCGAGCGAGCGCCTCGCGTTCGCGCATCACGGAAGGGCCAATGTCGCCAACACCAGAGCCGTCCACAAAGACATAGCCGCCTGGCACCCGGTCGGCAAGGTGCATCTTTCCTGCGCTGAATTCCAGCGCTTGTCCGTTCTCGATGACCGCAATGTTCTTTTCGGGGATACCCACTTCCTGAGCGATGGCCGCGTGCTGGTGCAAGTGACGCAACTCACCGTGAACCGGGATCAAGTATTTCGGGCGGATGAGGTTCAGCATGAACTTCATTTCTTCCTGGCTGGCGTGACCCGAAACGTGCACGGCGCTGATCGGGTCATAAATAACATGAGCGCCGCGCTGGAACAGTCTGTTGATGGTACGAAAAACGGTTTCCTCGTTCCCTGGGATCGGATGGGATGAGAGGACAACCGTGTCTCCGGGGACCAGATCGAACTGTCGGTTGGTTCCGGTAGCCAGCCTGCCCATGATCGAAGAAGGTTCGCCCTGCGAACCCGTGCACATCAGCACCACCTTTTCAGGTTTCATCTTCAGGGCTTCATCAATCGACACAATCAGTTCGTTAGGTAAGTTCAGATAGCCCAATTGCACAGCCATCTTGGCGTTCTCTCGCATGCTGGTTCCCACAAAGGACATCTTGCGCCCATGCCGCATGGCTGCCTCACCCACCTGTTGTATGCGCGAGATCAATGAAGCAAAGGTGGCCACCAGAACGCGTCCCTTGGCTTCCCTGAACACTTTGTCAAAAGCCGGCTGGATGACTTGCTCTGAGGGAGTCCAACCAGGCTTATCCGCGTTGGTGGAATCCGCCAACAGGGCCAACACGCCGCGCCCGGCGAACTCCGCCAACTTGGCGTAGTCTGTCGGCCAGTTGTCGACGGGCGTGTGGTCAAGCTTGTAATCGCCAGTGTGTACGATGAGCCCTGAGGGCGTTGTAATACCCAATGCAACACAATCCGGGATGGAATGACACACGTGACAGAATTCAATGGTGAAGACCCCGAGCTCGATCTTGTCGCCCGCTTCCACCGTGTGCATTTCTGCTTTTTCCAACAGGCCGCCACGGGCCAACTTCACTTCCAGCAAGCCGCGGGTGAGCGGCGTCGCATAAATGGGAGCATTGATTTCCTGCAAAACATGGTGGATGGCTCCTGTGTGGTCTTCATGCCCGTGAGTAACCACGATGCCTCTCACGCGATCGCGTTTATCCTTCAAATATTGGAAGTCCGGGATAATGTAATCGATCCCCAGCATGTCGTTCTCAGGGAACATGATGCCCGTATCGACAATGAAAATATCCTGCCCATACTCGAAGACGGTCATATTCTTACCAATTTCCCCCAAGCCCCCAAGCGGAACTATTCTTAAGCGTTGTTCCTTATCAACTTTCTTACTTCTTTTACTCTTTCTACTCATATGTTAAATTATTTCTCCAAATATATAAAATATCCAGCGGCCCAGCAGAGATGCAAAGATTTGGTGATCATTGGAAGATTTCATCCCGTAACGAAACCGCCCTTATTTACTACTATACCCTTGCCCTAAGCGGGCCAATCAATTTTTTTTCCTTAAACCACTCCGATTATAGCAGGTTTGACATTCAAAAGAAGAAGCCCCGCTGTATCGGGGCTTCTTCGGTTCGTCTTGATTTTAGTACTCAGGCATTGGAGGGGGAGCCGGCCTATCTTTCTCCGGCATGTCCGTAACCAACGCCTCCGTGGTGAGGATCATGGCGGCTATAGAGGCTGCGTTCTCGAGCGCGCCGCGGGTAACCTTGGCGGGATCGATCCACCCCTTCTCGACCATATCCACATAGTCTTCAGCAAGCACGTCGTAACCGACGTTCTTGTTCTTATCCTCGGCCTGCTTGCGCAGCACGCCGTCCACGATCACAGAGCCGTCCTTGCCTGCATTCTGAGCGATGCGGCGCATCGGCATCTCAAGCGCCTTGCGCACGATCTGCACGCCAACCTGGGCATCTTCCCCGTCCTGTTTGAGCTTGTCCAGCAC
>JBOGUK010000223.1:0-3800 GCA_050695915.1 Anaerolineales bacterium | reverse complement strand
CTCCTACACGCACCCGAACCCCAACCCCATCGCTGACCCCAAGTCCCAGCCCTACACCGATCATCGCCGTCATCAACGCAGAGGACGGAAGCGGGGCTTTCCTCCGCGCCGAACCCGCCGGCCTTGCGACTACCTCCCTGCTCAATGGTACAGTGATCCACGTGCTACCCGAACCGCCGCAATCAGCGGGCGGTCAGCTTTGGGTGCACGTTTATGTGCCCGCGCGGGATGAATTCGGCTGGATTTTGGACGGACTGCAGGCAACTCTGACACCCTCCCCCTAGCAGGTCCTGGAAAAGGTTGCAACGAGGGAAGGCAACCGTGTGCGCCTACTGTGGTGCAAATGTTACCAAAATTGCAGACATTGCAAGTGTTGCAGATTTCGCAGGCTCATGGCAATCCCCGATAAACTATTTGGCTGAGTGGTTCCGGAAGCTGGGTGGCACCGAAAGAAGGCGCGCCGCGTGGGCACGGACGAGGGCGAGCCCTGAGGGGTGGCGCGGGGAGATCGAGTATGAGCTGCTGACCTTTCGTGAAGCATTAATACTGCAAACCGCGCCAAATGTGTGGAAAAACTTAAAAATGTCAAGCAAGTGCAATGTTCACTTTAGAATGTCACACCTGCTGGTAAAGAGGCGGACACATATTTAGAGATAGGTGTGGCCGTCTGTAATGATAGTACTGCAGCCAGATCATTAATTCCCTGTTCAATTCGGGGATGTCATTGACTTTGTATTTCCTCCATCCCAAGCACTCCTTGCGCAAAGAGCGGTTGAAACTCTCCACAAAGCACTGCTCGGTCTGGCGGTATGGCTGGACACCCGGTGCCAGTTGCAATAGCGTTTTGCCTCTTGAGCAAAGGCGCCTTTAAACTCATGCCCGCCATCGGTTTGGATCACATCCACATGCGGGCCAAAAATTGCAGGAAAGCAGTATTGCAGAAATTGCTGCCCGGCTTGAGCATCCAAGGAGGGCTGCAGGCGGACGGCTCCCTCTTTGGAGAAAATGTCCACGGCTACGAAGGCGAAAATTTCACCAAAGTCGACCGTATCGACCTGCAAAACCTGCCTGGGTCGCTCCGCTCGGGGGACCAACCCCCGTGGCTGCCATTTTTTCCACTTCGAGTGCAGCTTGGCGCGTTTTCGCAACACCTTGTAGATGGTGGTTACACTGACTTGTTGGTCATACTCCCGCGCCAGGAAGTACTGGATCTTTTGTCCGCAACACTGTCGGTTCCTGCTCCGCAACTTCCAGATCTGCCATTCGAGCTGAGTATCCCGCTTTCGTTTGCGCCGAGGGCCTCGCTTGGCTTGGTGATAACTATCCAGAAACGCAGTCAGGCTACCGGCTATCTGGAATCCCTGGGCCCAGCGAATCACCGTGCGTCGGGATATCTCTAGGCGTTTGCTGATATGCCCTTTGGGTATCCCGGCTTCCAGTAGCTCCCAGGCTAAGGCTATTTTCGTGTCTTGTCGCATCTCCATCGTCTCTCATGGAGGTGTGACATTTCTAAGTGTACATTTCAGCAAGTGGACAAACGCCCGTTGACGCTCCGTTTTCCCTTTGTTACAATCTTCTCCGCCCGGCACACCACCGGGCGGAATTTTTGAGAGGATTGCGATGGATGTTTTACTGCTTGAAGACGTATATAAAATTGGCCGGGCAGGCCAAGTAAAGAAAGTAGCCAACGGTTATGGCAGGAATTATTTGATTCCCAATGGCCTGGCCACACGTGCAACCAAGCCTGCTCTGCAAATGGCTGAGCGCATCGCAGCCGAAGCAGATAAGAAACGCGAAGCGCTTAATGGCGAAATGGGTCAAGTGGCGGAAAAGGTGCAGGGGCAGCAACTCCTATTCCCCGCGCGAGCCGGCGAAACAGGGAAACTATACGGCGCGGTCACCACGCAAGCCATCGCGGATGAGTTGGGCAAGAAGATCGGCATGCCAGTTGATAAGCGCCAGATCCACTCTCAACCTTTGCGCCTCCTTGGCATGCACCGGGTTGGGGTACGGCTGACGATCGATATCATCCCTGAATTTGACGTGGTCGTGTACCGCGAAGGTGAGAGCCCTGAGAATTATATGGTTGCAGCGGAGCAGCTCGCGGCAGCCGTTGAGGCCACGGTTCCGCCAAAGGAAGCTAAATCTGCCGAAGAAACCGCAGCTGACTCCGAACCTGAAGAAGCCGAGTAATATATTAATCCTGCTAGAGAAGAGAAATAACCGGACAGCCTGCCGATAGAATAGCGCAGGCTGTTTTCTTTGCATACTATATGAGCGTAAAAGACTTGGGACTCACGTTACGAGAAACGCGGGAAAAACGCGGCGCTAGTTTGGGGGATGCGGCCAAAGCAACACGCATCCGGAGTTACTACCTCAAGGCTCTTGAAGAAGGGGAGTTTGGATTGCTGCCCTCGCCGGCCCAGGTGCGCGGCTTTTTGCGCACATACGCGAACTTCCTGGAACTCGATCCGGATCAACTGGCAGCCTTGCTTCAACCGCCTCCCAGCCCACCTTTTGCTCAAGAGCAGCTCAACGCCGAACAGCAAGTTCATACGCCTGTCGAAACGATGGAGCGTCCCGCTGGTTTCACGCAGGTTGCCCAACAGCTGCGTGAGCGGCGCGAGAGCCTCGAGCTAACGCTCCTCGAAGTCGAGGCGAACACGCATATCCCCGAGCATTATCTGGCCCGGCTCGAAAACGGGGAGTTTGATTCATTCCCGTCTCCAACGCAGGCGCGCGGAATGCTGGCAAACTACGCGGAGTTTCTGGGTCTGGAAGCAGGCGCACTCTTGAACATTTATGCGGAAACGTTGCAGATGCGTCTCGAACAGCGCCGCGCAGCCGCTCCAACTCCTAGGCGCTTTGCCCTCCCGGAACTGCCAAAGGTGAAGTTTCGATTGCCTGATTGGGCAAAGAGCATGGCGAACCGAGACACACTCGTCGGGGGTTCTGCAGGGTTCCTGCTAATTGCATTTGTCCTTTTCAGCATTGGACGAATCGCGGCGACGCGGGCCGCACAAGAACCTGAGCCAACGGCACCTCCATTATTAGGTTTATTGATCCAAACTGAACCATCAATTTCACCGGAAGAACTTACCCCCTCTCCGCCCAGTGAGGATTCCTTCAACATCCTGCAACAAGAAACAGCCAATCCTGCACTTTTGGGTCAGTCGACTATTCAGGCAGGCAGCGGCCCGATTTCCGTACGGTTCCTCGCCACCCAACGCACCTGGATGCGCGTTACGGTCGACGGGCGCGTTGAATTTGAGGGGCGGACGATGCCGGGTCAAAACTATTCATTCTCGGCCTCCATTAATATTTTACTGCTCACGGGAAACGGCGCGGCTCTGCGGATATTCTTCAACGAACAAAATCTTGGGATCGCAGGCATCTATGGAGAAGTGGTAGAAGTCGTGTTCAACTCTCAAGGCGCGGCCACACCAACGCTGTCGCCTACCCCCACTGTCGATCCTGGCATCCTAACAGCCACCGCCGAGGCTTTCCTAACACCAAGCGCAACACCCTCACCGACCATAACGCCTTCGCCTACGCGTACTCCGACAGATGAACCTGACGGCACAACCCCGTAGAATAACCGCCATGACTGCCGCAAAGAGTTTTCATCTGGTTTCGCTTGGCTACGCCAAGAACACGGTCACGTTTGAAGAAATTCCGGAGCCCACAACCTCTAACCCAAAAGAAGTCCCACCAGGCCGCCAGCCAACACGAGCCAGGCCGAATTAATCCGAAAACTCAGCAAAATCATTAGCGCAGCCAGCCCAAGAATTACTGTTGGC
>JBOGUK010000222.1:0-5215 GCA_050695915.1 Anaerolineales bacterium | reverse complement strand
CGGCAATAGCCTGTGCAACCATACGCAGGTTTGCAAACGTGAAGGTATCGGAGATCACCGCACGCCAGCCGTCGGTGCCGAAGTGGATAGGCATTTTCGATTCGTCCTGTGTTTTTGGGCGGAACAGGGATTCTAACATAGCGAGAAATGCGAGCACAGGCCCCCTCTGCTACAATCGCGAAGTGCTCGAAAACAAGCGGGATCTCCTTATAAAACGCGTCGCCATCCTAAAAGAGCTGGCCATCTTCACCGGCCTTAATGACCGGGATCTCCTGGAGGTCGCCGAACGTTTCCTTGAATACCGCCTTACACGCGGCAGCACACTTTACGAAGAGGGCGAGCTGGCGGAGAACTTTTACATAGTGATCGATGGACTACTGCGCTGCGAGCGCGTCAACTCCCGTTCTGAAGGTGTGGTGACAACCTTTGAAGCTGGCGGCGCGTTCGGCTGCCGCTCCTATCGGCTGGATGGCTCATCCGAATCGCGCGTGAAAGCGCTGCGCAATACGGACCTGATCTACCTGCCCCGCCCGGATATTTCCCGCATCTTAGAAGAGCATCCCGCGACTCTGGCGATGAACATCAAACAGCTTGCCGCAGGCAGGAAACTGAATGCGGACACCGAGTTCGAATGGCTGGAGAAGGATGAAATGACGCATTACGTGGCTCGCAGGCATCCGGCTTACCTTTGGCTGCGCATTTCGCGGGCGCTCATCCTGGCAATTCTGGGATTTCTGTCATTCTATGTGGCGATTGGGGCTTCGGCAGAAAACCAATTCCAGTGGGTCTTTGCAGGCGCGGTTTTGGTGTTCGCGTCGGCCGGGTGGGCGATCTGGGAAATGTTGGACTGGCGCAACGACTATTACGTGATCAGCAATCTGCGGGCCGTGTGGCTGGAGCAGGTTCTATTGCGCTCAAACAGTCGAATGGAAGCTCCCCTGGAGAATGTACAGACAGTGAACACTCATACCAATTTGTTGGGGCGCATCCTGGGCTTCGGTGATGTGATCATTCACACCTACACGGGGAGCATTCCGATGCCTGCCGTTGGCAACGCCCATTTCGTCAAGCGGTTGATTGAAGAGAATGTAGCCAGGCTTCGCAAACGGCAAGGCGAAGCCAACCAGGAATCCATACGGCAGGCTGTGCGCGAGACTCTGGGGCAACAAAATGGAAGCCAGAGCAGGCAGCCGAAGCCTGTTTTGCCCACCATTGTCGAAACGGAGCGTTGGCAGCTCTTCAAAACGCGCACCGTTAAAGGAAACACGATTATTTATCATAAGCATTGGTTCCCCCTGTTTGGGAGCCTGCTGATGCCGGCTTTGTTTGCATTGGCTGTTTTTTACGGAATGCGCACCTTGTACGGCGGGCTTCCAACCAGCACAACGGGATGGCTGATCCTGTTCATTTTCCTGGTTATCCCCCTGGGCGTGATGCTATATCGCATCCTGGATTGGCAGAATGATATCTACATGGTCACGCCCGATAGCTTGGTCGACACAGAAAAGAAGCCGCTGGGCAGCGAAGTAACAAAATCAGCCTCGCTCGCCAATGTGCTGAGCTTGGAGAACCATCGCGTGGGGATCATCGGCCTGCTTTTTAACTTCGGCGTGGTACGCATCAACGTGGGTGACTCCACCCTGGATTTCGAAAACATACCCAGCCCAGCCCGGGTGCAGCAGGAAATCTTCGTGCGTATGGAAGCCCTAAAAGTAAAACAGGAACGCAACAAGGCTGAAGAGGAACGCACCCGCATGACCGAATGGCTGCGCGTTTACGAGCAGGAGCGCGGTCGCTCTCGGCCGGAATCCGGGGCCGAGCAATAGAATAAAATCCCTGAGCATGGCAGTTTTAGAAATCGTCAAACATCCTCATGAGATGCTGCGCCGCAAGGCGCTGCCCGTGGATGTATTTGACGACAATCTGCATAAACTCATCGACCAAATGGTGGAAACCATGAGAGATGCGCCTGGCGTTGGGCTGGCGGCCAACCAAGTCAACATACCGCAACGCGTTATCGTAGTGGAATATGGCGGCGAAGCCGACGAGGAAACCGCCTCCGATGCAAGACCGCCCAAGAAACTATTCACCCTTGTAAACCCCGAGATCAGCCGCACTTCGCTGGAAACTGAGACGGCAAGCGAAGGGTGTTTATCGATCCCCGGGTTGGTAGGCGACGTGGAGCGTTCCACCTCGGTGACGGTGAAAGCGCAGAATAAACGCGGGCAGCCCGTAAAAATCAAAGCAGACGGCTGGCTGGCTCGCATTTTCCAACATGAGATTGATCACTTAAACGGCGTGCTGTTCATCGACCGCGCCGAAAAGGTCTACCAGCTGCAGGAAGAAGACGAGGCCATGCGAGCCTGATTCGTTCGAATGCGTTTACAAAGTCTCTCGCTCACTCAATTCCGTAATTTCGCGCGCTTGGACGTGGAAGTCCCCGATGGGCCGGTGCTCATCGTGGGACGCAATGCGCAGGGGAAAACCAGCCTGCTCGAGGCCATCTATTTCCTGGCGACAATGACATCCTTTCACGCTGAAAACGACCGCCAACTGATCAACTTTCTCGAAACGCGCAAACCGATCGCTGTCGCACGCCTGCGGGCTGCGTTCGCCAAAGGGGAACGCACGCACCAGGTGGAAGTGCGCATCATCCGTGAACAAACCCGCAACGGAGTCGACCGCAGCCGCAAAGAAATCTTGGTCGATGGTTTAAAAAAGAAGGCCGGCGAGGCAGCGGGCTTTTTCAATGCAGTTCTTTTTCTTCCACAAATGCTCCAGATCATCGAAGGAACGCCGCGGCACCGCCGGCGCTACCTGGACCTGGCGCTGTCGCAGGTGCAGCCCCAATACGCCGCGCAGGTTAATGAGTACGAAAATATCCTGAGCCAGCGGAACGCCTTGCTTAAGCAGCTGGGCGAAAACGGCGGCGATGCCAGCCAGCTAGACTTTTGGGACGAACGCCTCGCACTCCGCGGCGCGCAAATCCTGGCCGCACGCACTCAGGCGATCAGCGAGCTGGACCTGCTCGCCGGGCGAGTACACACAGAAATGACCGATGGCGCCGAAGTCCTGCGCTTGAACTATCAACCCAACTACGACCCACTGCCTAACCCGAATAAACAGCGCTCCCTGATCGATGAACCGGCTGACCGCAGCGCCATTCCAATGGAGAAGGTCGAAAAGGGATTTAGGGATACTCTGCAAAAAGCGCGCGCCGAAGACATCAGCCGCGGCGCAACCGGCCTGGGGCCGCACCGTGATGAGATACGTTTCCTGAGCAACGGGATCGATCTCGGTACCTACGGGTCGCGCGGGCAGGTGCGCACCGCGCTGCTCACACTCAAGCTCGCCGAACGCGAGTGGATGCACGACCGCAGCGGCTCGTGGCCGGTGCTGCTGCTCGACGAAGTGCTGGCGGAGCTCGACGAAACCCGCCGCGCGGATCTGCTTGAGCGCGTGACGGGCATAGGCCAGGTATTGCTCACCACCACAGATTTCAATCTATTCACCCAGGAGTTTCTCGACCTGGCTACGCGCTGGCAGATCGAAAGTGGGCAGCTGGTGCAGAAGGAAATGAGCTAAAGAGGGCGCTTACCGGGGATGCCCGGACGGCGGGGATAGGCAGACGGAGTCGGCGCGATCTTTTTTATCACCACCAGAGCACGCTCTTCTTCAAGGTTAGGAACCTCTACAGGAATGGTTTGGCTTAGCTTACCGCCCAAAACTTTGATCGCATTCGTGGCTTCCTCGATTTCTCTTTCGGCATCTTTCCCTTTTTGCGCAAGCACGAAGCCGCCGATCTCTACCAGCGGCAACAGGTACTCCGCCAACACTCGCAAGGGCGCCACCGCACGGGCAACGGCCCAGTGATACACCTCGCGGTGCTCATTGAGCTGCCCCGCTTCTTCTGCCCGTTTGGCGATCACGCTCGCATCCTTTAGGCTTAGAACTTGCACCATATGTTCCAGGAAGCCGGCTTTCTTTGCCGTGGCTTCCACCAGGGCCAGCTTGTGCCTGGGTTGCAGGATTTTCAGCGGCAATCCGGGAAACCCGCCGCCCGCGCCCACATCGATGAGGCTGCCGGGCGACTCTCGGATTGCCAGCCAGCAAGAGAGCGAATCGAGGAAATGTTTTACGCGGATTTGAGAAGGCTCAACGATAGTTGTAATATTGAAGCGCTGGTTCCAGGAAATCAGTTCCTTTTCGTACCGATCAAAGGCTGAAACCTGGTGTGGAGTTAATTCGATGCCTAACAGGTCATGCACATCTTCTTCAAAAGTCATCGGCTTGGATTATAAGTCGAGCGAATAAGAGCTTTGTAAAATGGAAACATGGGCAAACTGAAAGCCCTGCTCTTGTTATTCCTGCTCAGCGGCATTGCCGTCCCTGCCCGCGCGCAGGGCTCCGCATTGCCGGACCAAGCTTACATCTCCGGAGTCATTGGCCATCCTCAGACATACACGCTTTCCTGCGAATCGCGCTCGGCCGTGGATTGGGCAGCGTACTGGGGGGTAGACATTGGCGAAACCCGGTTCCTCGAGCGCTTGCCTCGCTCGGATAACCCAAATCAGGGCTTCGTTGGCAATCCAAACGACATCTGGGGTTACGTTCCGCCCGCCTCGTACGGCGTGCATGCCAAACCCGTGGCCAGACTCCTGCGCGATTACGGCCTGGATGCGCACGCCGGAAACGGGTTGAGTTGGGACGAGCTGCGCAGCGAAATCGCCGCTGGCCGGCCTGTGATCGTTTGGGTGATCGGCAGCATCTGGCGCGGCATGCCGCGTGAATACGAAACTCGATCGGGGGAGGTGGTACGGGTTGCGAATAATGAGCACACCATGATCCTTATTGGTTACGACGAAAATTCAGTGCAACTCGTGGACGCGCTCACAGGCTATACGCTGACCCATTCCATAGAAAACTTCCTGACCTCATGGAGCGTGCTCGGCAACATGGCAGTTCTCGGCGCCGGCAGCGGCGAGAAGCAAGGAAGTGGCGACCAAGAAACCAGCGCCAGCCAGGACACCTATACGGTTCAACGCGGAGACACATTGAGCAAGCTGGGTACACGCTGGGATATCGACTGGCAGGACCTGGCAGCGTGGAATCAGATCAACTATCCGTATCTCATCTTTCCGGGGCAAACCTTGATCTTGCGGGGGGACGAAGACCAGGCTAATTCGGGCGCAAATTCGAGTGCGAAGACCTACAC
>JBOGUK010000221.1:0-5224 GCA_050695915.1 Anaerolineales bacterium | reverse complement strand
TTTCCAGTGAAAGCCGCGCAGGATATGGCTTTCGGCACCGACGTGCGCCCGGGCCACATCATCTACTGGATGACGGATATGGGCTGGATGATGGGGCCTTGGTTGGTGTTCGGCGCGCTGCTTTTGGGCGCCACCTTTTTTATGTACGATGGCGCGCACGATCACCCCGCCCCAGATCGCTTATGGGCGCTCGTCGAGAAGCATAAGATCACAACCCTTGGAGTCTCGCCCACGTTAATTCGCGCTCTGATTCCATTTGGAGATGCTCTTGCGAAAAAACACGACCTTTCCAGCATTCGCTATTTCGCCTCCACCGGGGAACCCTGGAATCCGGATCCATGGAACTGGCTCTTCGAGGTTGTGGGCGAGAGCAAGCGCCCGATCATCAACTATTCCGGCGGCACGGAGATCTCCGGCGGCATCCTCATGGGGAATCCCATCCTGCCGCTAAAACCCACTGCGTTTTCCGGGCCCTGTCCGGGAATCGCAGCCGATGTTCTCAACGAGAACGGTGAATCAGTCACCGGCGAGGTCGGCGAGCTCGTCATCAAGGCGCCATGGATCGGCATGACGCGCGGCTTTTGGAAAGATGCCAAGCGTTACGAAGAAACCTATTGGTCGCGTTGGCCAAATGTCTGGGTGCACGGCGACTGGGCGGCGAAAGACGAAGATAGCCTTTGGTACATACTGGGCCGCTCAGACGACACGATAAAAGTTGCCGGCAAACGACTGGGGCCCGCGGAGGTCGAATCTGTACTGGTTGCGCACCCAAGCGTGGTCGAGGCTGCGGCCATCGCGGTTCCCGATGAACTCAAAGGCAATCAAGTCGTTGTCTTTTGCGTATTGGAACCCGGAGCCAATAGCAGCGAGGAATTGCGCACACAGTTACGCAAGAGCCTGGTGGAAGCGCTGGGTAAGCCGCTGGCGCCAAAAGCGATCCTCTTCGTCAATGATCTTCCCAAAACCCGCAACGCCAAAGTGATGCGTCGCATGGTGCGCGCCGCCTACCTGCACGAACCTGTAGGCGATACCTCGTCACTAGTAAACCCGGAAGCCGTTAAAGAAATAGAGAAGGCAAGATAACGTTACTGCTAAAACGACGACAACCCATGACGAAAATAAACAAGAAATTCAAAGCCAAACTCCTAAAAAGCCCGAGTAAAGGAGGCTGGACCTACGTGATCTGGCCAGGTTCGGTCAAATTCTTTGGCACCCGCGGCCTCGTGAAGGTTCGCGGCAAGGTCGACAGTTACCCGTTTCGCAGCTCATTCATGGCAATGGGCGACGGCACTCATAAACTCCCTATTAGGGGCGATGTGCGCAAGGCGATCGGAAAGGAAGCGGGCGACACAGTTGAAGTCGTGTTGCACGAACGGCTATAACTAACCGATGAACAAATCGCGCTACGAAATCCGCAACTCCGCCATCCAAGGCCTTGGCGCATTTGCCACGCTGCGAATCCGTAAGGGCACGCGCATCGTTGAGTACGCCGGCGAACGGATAACCCCGGATGAAGCTGACAGGCGTTATGAAAACGGCCATAGTAAGGACGCCCGCGTCCTGATATTCCAGGTGGACAAACGCACCATCATCGACGCAGGCGTAGGCGGCAACGAGGCGCAGTACGTCAATCATTCCTGCGACCCAAACTGCGAATCGGTAATCGAATCCAAACGGGTCTACATCGAAGCCATTCGCACAATCCAACCCGACGAAGAGTTGACCTACGACTACAGCCTCACGCGCGATGATACAGATGACGACGGGACAGAATTGGAGTATGTCTGCCATTGCGGAGCGCCCGACTGCCGCGGCACCATGCTCGAGCCGCTTCCCAAGAAGCGGAAGCCGAGAAAACGCAAACCCAAACAAAAGAAACGCAAGAATTAATCCCACAGAATAGCGAACCTTAACCCTTCAACCTTAAACTTTAAACTCTAAGCGTGTCCCCCTCGCTGCTTGCTGCCCTCTTCGCCCTCGCCGCCGCCGTCACCTGGGGCACCGGCGATTTTGCCAACGGCCTTGGCGCTCGCCGTGTAGGCGCTTTTCACGCTCTGCTCGTTTCCTTTTACTTCGGCTTTGCTGCGCTGATAATCGCCGCTCTGATTCTCGCGGAACCATTTCCTCGAGCGATAGATTTGTTTTGGGGTGTTCTGGCAGGCTTGGCGGGAACAGCGGGTTTCCTCTCCCTGCTGCAAGGCTTCGCCACGGGTCGCATGAGCATCGTCGCGCCGGTATCTGCCGTGGTCGGCGCGGGAATACCCGTAATGGTTTCCATCTTCACCGAGGGGTTACCGCGTGAAATCCAGTTGCTGGGTTTTACGCTTGCCTTCGTCAGTATTTGGATCCTCACTCGCCACGAGAGTGATGAGAAGCGTCCCGCGGGAATCGGATTGGCGCTGCTGGCCGGGGCCGGCTTTGGCGCCTTTTTCACGCTGTTGGACCAAATTAGCGAATCAGCCTTCTTTTGGCCGTTGGTCGTAATGCGTTTGGTTGCCACATTGTTGTTAATGACTATTGCCTTTGTAACTCGCCGCCCACTGGTTCCAGCAAAGGCTCCACTCAGGTTGCTGGCAACCGCCGGCCTGCTTGACGTTGCCGGCAACATGCTCTTCCTTCAAGCAGTTCAGACTGGACGCCTGGATGTGGCCGCTGTTTTGGTTTCCCTCTATCCTGCAGTTACAGTAATGTGGGCAGCGCTGATCGCAAAAGAACATTTGAATCGATTGCAACTCTTCGGCGTTGTTTTGGCTGTCGCCGCAATTGCACTCATCACCATTTAAAATGAGCTGTCAAACACCATGTTATTGTCGTCTTATTCCGGTGGGCGAAACAATTTCTGGTATTCTTCAACTTGAAAATGTATTAATGGGAATCGATGAAGTTGTCGAACAGCGAGGATTAACCGTATCTGTTTCACGAATTAATTTACTTCACAAAAAAAGGACCCGAATTCCATGGATTTTGAATTAAGCGAAGAACTAGGCTCGATATTCAACCGACCTGTATTGCGAGCGAGCTTATCTTGCGAGCGAAGCAACCTCCTTTATGTTAAGGGATGCGCATTATGAATTTCGATCTAAACGACGAGCAGCGAGCTTGGCGCGACGCCGTCCACGACTTTGTCGCCAAAGAGGTCAAGCCCAAAGCCAAGCACGTGGACCAGACGGGTGAATTCAACTGGGAAGCGGTGAAGAAAATGGGTCCTCTCGGCATCCTAGGCATGCACGTTCCCGAAGAGTTCGGCGGCTCGGGCTTGGATTCCATTAGCATCATGCTCGCCATAGAGGGGCTCGGCTGGGGTTGCGGCAGCACGGCGCTCTCAATTGCGGCGCACAGCGGCCTCGGCTGCTCGCCCATTGCGAATTACGGCTCAACTGAGCTGAAGCAAAAATTCCTCCCGAGCGCAGCCAGCGGCAAAGGCAAGCTGGCAGCCCTAGCCCTCACCGAGCCTGGCGCTGGCTCCGACTTGAAAGGCGGCGTTCAAACTCAAGCCGAATTACGGGGCGAAGAATGGGTCATCACCGGCAACAAAATGTGGTGCACGAACGCATCCATTGCCGACTTCATCGTCACCCTGGTGCGCACAGATCCTGGCATGGATTCGAACAGCCTGAGCCTTATAGTGGTTCCCACCGACTCCGCCGGTTTATCGGTTGGGCCAGCTGAAAAGAAAATGGGTCTGCACGGCTCCCCGACGCATGCAGTCAACTACCAAAACGTGCGTGTCCCGGCAGCGAACCTTGTGGGCGAGCGCGGCAAGGGCTTGCACTACGCGCTCGCCACACTGGATGGCGGGCGGCTGGGCATCGGCGCGTTGGCAATCGGCTTGGCTCGCGCTGCGCTCGAGGAAGCAGTGAAATACGCCAAAGAGCGCCAAGCCTTCGGCCAACCGATCGCCAACTACCAGGCCATCCAATGGATGCTTGCGGACGCGGAAACCGGCATCCAGGCAGCCAGGCTGCTGGTCTGGCAGGCAGCCTTCACCAAGGATCAAGGCAAGGCGTTCTCCACAGAAGCGGCGATGGCAAAACTGTTCGCCACCGAAGCCGCCGAAAAAGTTTGTCGTGATGCCATCCAGATCCACGGAGGTTACGGTTACAGCGCCGAATTCCCCGTGGAGCGCATCTACCGCGATGCCCGCCTGATGACCATTGGTGAAGGCACCAGCGAGATCATGCGCCTGGTGATCGCGAGGAACGTGCTTGAAAACTAAGTTCGCCAAACAATTTGGGCTTGCGCTACTTGCTTGCGCAATCCTGCTGATCGCGATTTCTCAGCCGGTTTCTGCCGATCCCGGGGATCATTGGCACGGCAGCCCAGATCCCGACCTGTGCAACGAGTTCAACGACTGTATCTATATCTTCAACATTTGCTACCAGGGAAGTAATCAAACGTTGGGCTCGCATCAGGAAAGCCCGCTGCAGCATGCCGTTCTCGTCGAAATGATCGGAGCCACTTTCGGAAGCTGCACGCTGATTCAAAGCCAGCGCTGCAAACTCGTCGAGGTCGCTACCACGATAAAACTTGGTGTTTCCCATCCATTTAGCGCGCGCTGGCGCGGTTCAATCTCAAGCCTCCGCTTCCGCGATGAGGATGGCGTCGTATTCATCGCGCCAGTACCAGGATCGATCCATTTTGAAAACGGAGCGCGTGCAGGCCTGTTCTCAACGGCAGATGCATCAGGGGTTACCTTGCTTTCACCGGGAACCTATAAGGTCAGCTGTTTCGGATCGAGCAGAACTGCAGGCGAAGAAATCAAAGTCACCGTGACTCGATAGTTCTTCGTTTGCCCTTAAAATGTCAGAGGTCTTGAAATCCTTACGACCTCAAGACCTCCAGACTTCAGGACATCTAGACTTAGAGTTCTTACTCCGATTTGCCGCGCTTATCTTCCTTGGCGATCTCCTCGCCCACAAAGATCGCGTTGCGCATTTGATCGGTGAGATCGGCTACCGCGTTCGGCGAATACGGGATCAGCACCACCTTGGCGCCGGCGTGCGCCCCGATGTCCTTGAGCATGTCGAAGTGCTGCGTCACCATCAGCAGGTCCATCACCGTCTGCGGCGTCACGGCGGTGATCTCTTTCTGGAATTCGCTCACTGCCGTGCTGAGGCCCTGCGCTATCTCCTTGCGCTGGTTGGCGATACCTACGCCCTGCAGCCGCTTGCTCTCGGCTTCCGCCTCAGCGGCTTTCACCGTCAGGATGTACTCCGCCTGGGCC
>JBOGUK010000220.1:0-4015 GCA_050695915.1 Anaerolineales bacterium | reverse complement strand
GCGCAGGGTAGTGGTCTTGCCGGCGCCGTTGGCGCCGATAAGGGTCACGATTTCTCCCTCTTGCACTTCGATGGAAATCCCCTTCAGCGCGTGAATATTGCCGTAGTAGGTATGGATGTCTTTGACTTCAAGCATCGTCATGATCGGGGTTCCTATCCTGCAGCCGCGGCTGCCTTCAAACCTGTGGCGGCACCGCGCCCGAGATAAGCCTCGATCACGCTGCGGTTATTTTGAATTTCCTTGGGCAACCCCTCGGCAATCTTTGAGCCATAGTCCAGCACGGTGATCTGTTCGCTGATGCCCATCACTACGCGCATATCGTGCTCGATGAGCAAGATGGTGATGCCCAGTTGATCGCGCAAGTCGCGAATAAAACGCGTCATTTCGCCGGTCTCGTTAGGGTTCATGCCGGCTGTCGGTTCATCCAAAAGCAGCAATTTGGGTTTGCTGCCTAACGCGCGGGCGATTTCCAGGCGGCGCTGTGCGCCATACGGTAAGTTACGCGCCAAGGTATCGCCCATGCCGCGCAATCCCACAAAGCGCAGCAAACGACGCGCCTCGTTTACTGCTTCTTCTTCTTCACGCCTGAACCTGGGCGTGCGAAAAACCGCGTCCCAGAATCCGTTTTTGAGCTGCGGATGCTCGCCGACCAGGATATTCTCAATCGCAGTCATATTCGGGAATAAACGTATGTTTTGATATGTGCGCGCCGAGCCGAGCTGATTGATCTGATGTGGCTCGAGACCTTGAATCTCGCTGCCATTAAGGGTAATGACCCCTTCTTCAGGCGTATAGAAGCCGGTGATGCAGTTGAAGAAGGTGGTTTTGCCTGCGCCGTTAGGCCCGATGATGCTGGTGATTGAATTCTCGTTGATCTCAAAATCAAGCTTATTTACGGCCAGTAAACCGCCAAAACGCTTGGTGACATCCTTTGCAATGAGAAGAGCGGTCATGGATCTCCTACCTCAGGCGGCTTGTTCGCCGGGAATGTTTTCATCCTCGTGTAACTCGCGGCGGTGAGTTTCTTCGGGCAGCAAGCCCTCCGGCTTGGTTAGCATCATTAACACAAGGGCCGCCCCAAAGACCAGCAAGCGATACTCCGCGAACTCGCGCAGCAACTCGGGAAGCCCCACCAGCGCCAGGGCCCCCACCACGACTCCCGGAATGCTGCCCATGCCGCCGATGATCACAAGGGACAGGATGTTGATCGAAACCAGCAGGTTGAAACTATGCGGGTAGATGCTGCCCAGCTTCGAGGCGAAGATGGCGCCAGCCAGGCCGGAAAATGTGGCGCCCGAAGCAAACGCCAGCAGCTTGGTCGGCACGAGGCTAATTCCCATAGCTGAGGCGACATCTTCGTCCTCGCGCATGGCTTTCCAGGCCCGCCCCAGGCGCGAATCCTTGAGGCGCCAGGCGACGAACCCCACCAGCAGGCAGCCTATCAGGATCAAATGGAAAAGCTCAGTGGGGCGCGAGAAGTTCTGCCCGCCGATTAGGATAGGAGCGACCTGGACGATCCCTTGAGATCCCCCAAGGTTAGGCTTAAACACGTCTGAGATAGCCAGGATGCGGATGATCTCTCCAAATCCCAGCGTGACGATGGCCAAGTAATCGCCGCGCATCTTCAAGACCGGGATGCCCAGAATAACGCCGGCTAAAAAGGAAGCGACCAGAACCAGCGGAAGCGCTTGCCAAAAGGTGAGCCCGAGTGATGCGACGATCTGCCCGGCGCCCTGGCCCACTGCGCTGCTGGTGGCGAAGCCCATTACGTAGGCGCCGATCGCAAAGAAGGCCACATATCCCAGGTCCAGCAGCCCTGCGAAGCCGACCACGATGTTGAGGCCGAGACCCATCAGAATGAAAAGCCCCACCGTGTTTGCTACCTCGCTAAGATACAGACCGAGGAAATTCGGCAACTGCCAGATAAGCGCAAGGGCCACAAATCCCGCAGCCAGATTGATGCCGCGTTGGGCCCGCGGGTTGAGGCGGCTGCGGGCGCTGGCAGTCCGTTCGCTGACCCTGCCGCCGAATTGCTGCATTACAAAGCTTAAGCCCGCAACCACCAGGAAGATGGTGGCGGCCCCAGCCTGTGAAAGACCCTTTTCGACGCGCGTTCCCAGCATCCATTGCACGGCCCCCAGGATCGGACGACCCGTTAGAACCGTACGGATCAATTCGCCGAGTAGCCCGAGGATGGCAACCCAAAGCAGCCCGTTGAACACTGCGGAACGAACCCGCGTTGGCAAAATGTAGAGTACACCGGCCAGTGCCCCGAAGGCTGCGCCGTAGATAAGGAGGAGCAAAACGCCGCTCCCAAATCCGGAGGCCATTTGCAGATTGCAAACGTCCGCAGTGGCACAGATTTTCCCAAATGCCAGAATGTTAATCAGGGTCGGCGAGACGTTTACGAATACCTGGCGAAGATTGACAGCAAGACTGGTCAAAATGAATGCGCAGAGTACCGCCGTGGAGACTAGACCAGCCAATGCCGCGCCAAGCACGGAAAAACCCTTCTTAGTAGCAGCTTGCTTTGCCGCCGAGAAACAAACGGCCAAAAGCAGCGCGATGAGCAGGGATTGCCCCATGGAAATTAGCCCGCCGACGATCAGACGCCCGTGGAAAGTTTCTACCATTCCGATGGCGGAAACCAGGATAAGGCAAGCTCCCCCAATCAGACCCATCCGAATGCTGATACGGAAATCGAGATCTTTCATCGGCAACTCCTACGCCTTCTTCCCGGCCAGGCGTTCGCCAAGGATTCCAGTGGGGCGGAAGATCAACACCATCACCAGCATGGTGAAGGCGATAACGTCTTTCAGTTGATTCGGGGAAGGGACGCCCAGGCCAGAAAGGAAGAGCCCCGGACCCACTGATTCAAATAAGCCAAGGAAAATCCCCCCCAGCATTGCGCCAGGGATATTTCCGATCCCGCCAAGCACGGCTGCGGTGAAGGCTTTGATGCCCGGAATGAACCCCATGAAGTAGCTCACATTACGGAACAACTGCGCGTAGAGCACACCTGCTGCCCCGGCTAGAGAGGCGCCGAGAATGAAGGTGCGCACAATGATGGCGTCCACGTCGATGCCCATAAGAGCCGCCGAGTCTTTATCTTCGGAAACCGCGCGCATGGCTTTACCGGTCTTCGTGTTTTGCACAAAGAGGTAAAGCACCAGCATTAATACTGCCGCGGCAACAATAACCAATAATTGCGTTTTTTGAATCACGATATTCGAACCAAAGTGGAGGACGCCGGCCAGCGCGTTCACTTCTGGATACGATTTGGGTTGCGAGCCATACAAGCCTCGAAACACGTATTGAAGGAAGAAAGATGCTCCGATGGCAGTGATCAATGGAACCAGACGCGGCGCTCGCCGTAGTGGGCGATAGGCGATGCGCTCCAGGAGTACGGCCACTGTGACGGAAATCAGTATGGCGACCAGGAACACAGCTCCCAACCCAAGGACCGGATTGCTTTGCAGGAAACCCGAGCGATTGAGTGCATCGGCCACGAAGTATCCTGTGAATGCGCCGCCCATGAACACCTCGCTGTGGGCGAAGTTGATCATGCGCAGGATGCCGTAGACCAGCGTATAGCCTAAGGCGATCAACGCATACACGGACCCTTGCGTGATCCCGGAAATGATGATGTCGAACCACTGGCGAGTGGTGAAGCGGCCTGAGGTGATGGTGACGACAGAACCGTAAATGATGCTGCCCACCAGTACGGCGCCAATGACCCACATGAACACATCAGTGACTTCAATTCTCTGTCTTAATCTTTTTAGCATCCCATAGGCCTCCTCGGCCTTATTTTGCAGAATGAGCCGGGCGCTTGTGCACCCGGCTCATTCCATGATGTTGCTAAGCTAAACTCGCTGGCGCGTTCCTCAGACTAAGGCGTCCAGAATGCTGCATTGGTCAGCAGGTCAGCGGTCCCCGCGACATTCTCCGCGGAGATCTGGAAGATGGCCAGGGCTTCACCCGTGGCACAGTCGCCGTTCTCGTCGCAGGTCAG
>JBOGUK010000219.1:0-23367 GCA_050695915.1 Anaerolineales bacterium | reverse complement strand
GTGTCCAGGTTTTTAATGATCAAGCTCTCGCGCGTGACGTCTATGGTTTCTTTGAAAAAGAAACCAGCAAGTCCCGGGCCTTCGTCCAGAGTGGTCATGCGCGTCTGGATCAGAGGGGTAATAGGTTTCAGTTGGAATTCATCTGCATCAAAACCCGCTTTTCGAAAATACGGGATCAGGCGCTTGGTGAGTTCGTTCTCTGCAAGCCCACGAATGTGCAGTCCGTTGAAGTGATCGAGTTTTTTGAAATCGATCGCAGCGGGAGATGGATTCAGCTTGTCGATGTCGAATTTCTCGATCAGGTCGTCCATGGTGAAGAATTCGGTATGGTCGTCGTAACTCCAGCCCATCAGCGCCATCCAATTGACCACGCCTTCAGGCAGATAGCCCATGTCAGCCAGGTCTTTCACGAAGATGGATTGCCCGGTAAGGCGCATCGCTTCGGTATCTCGTTTGCTCATTTTCCCCTTTCCGCTGGGTTTCAGGAACACGGAAAGATGCACCCATTCGGGCTGCTGCCAGCCGAAGGCTTCGTAGATGAGCACGTGCAGCGGCAGGCTGGGCAGCCATTCCTCGCTGCGCAGCACGTGGGTGATCTCCATGAGGTGGTCGTCTACCATCGCGGCCAGGTGGTATACCGCGTGCCCGTCGGATTTCAGCAGCACGCGGTCATCGATGCTTTTGTTTTCCACCGTGATCTCCCCGCGCAGTCGGTCTATGACCGTGGTCGTACCTTCTTTGGGCGCCTTGAAGCGGATCACGTGGGGCCCACCGGCCTTCACGCGGCTGTCGGCTTCTTCGCTGGGTATGTTCCTGCACTTGCCCGAATAGTGAGGCTGTTCTTTGCGCGCTTGTTGCTCCTTGCGCGCCTGCTCGAGCTCCTCCCGGGTGCAAAAGCAATAAAAGGCTTTACCCTTGGCGATCAATTCCTCGGCATGCTTTCGATAGATGTCCGTGCGCTTGGACTGGTAATAGGGTGCGTGCGGTCCACCGACGTCTGGGCCTTCATCCCATTTAAGTCCCAGCCATTTGAGGCTGGTGATTAAATCTTTTTCGGCGGCTGGGTCGTAGCGCTTTTGGTCTGTATCCTCGATCCTTAAAATGAATTTCCCGCCGGTTTGGCGGGCGATGAGATAGTTATACAGCGCCGTGCGGCCGCTGCCTAAGTGAGTGAGTCCTGTGGGGGAGGGGGCGAAGCGGACTCGGGCGAGCTTGTTGGGAGCGATGGCGATGCTCGGGCTTAAGAGAAGTTCAGCGCGCGGTGGCGGGCGACGACACTCTCCACCAAACCAATACCGAACATGAACGTGAGCAGCGAGCTGCCGCCGGCGCTGATGAAGGGCAACGGAAGCCCGGTAACGGGCAGCAGCTGGATGTTCATTCCCACATTCACAATCGTGTGAAAGGCGATTGTTACAGCCACGCCGTAAGCTACCAACGCGCCGTAGGCGTCCTGCGAGAGTTGAGCCGCCCGTATGCAGCGCCAAATCACAAAGAAAAGCAAACCCAAAACTGCTATAGCGCCGATAAGACCGAATTCGGCTGCGATTGCGGAAAAGATGAAGTCGTTGTGGCGCACTTTGAGGAAACGTAGTTGCACTTGTGTGCTTTGCCCATAACCCTGTCCCAGCCAGCCGCCCGAGCCGATACTGATCAACGACTGAGTCACATTGTAATTCTGTCCGAAGCGGGCTTCGGGATCGGGGAACAGGAAGTTAACCACGCGTTGCTGTTGGTAATCCTCCAGGAATTGGAAGCCAACGACCACAACCACGAGACCAATCAGGGCGAAGAGCGCCAAATGTTTCAGTTTGAGTCCGCTGGCCCAAAGGAGGGTAAACCAAACAACCATGAGAACGATGGACGTACTCAGATTGGGCTGCAATAAGATCAGCCCAACCAGGCCCAGCGTGAGTAGGACGCTGCGTCCGACCCAACGGAGGTCCTGCAGTCGCTCTCGGTTGCGGGCAAAAAAGTCGGCCAGAAGCACGATCATGACGATCTTGGCCAATTCAGAGGGCTGGAAGATAATCAGTCCGATGTTCAGCCAACGCTGTGCGCCAAATGCTTCCGTGCCTCCGAAAATGACGATGACCAAAAGTAGGAGCGCAATCAGCACGTAGAGCACGCGGCTCACTGAGATCCACAAGCGGTAATCCAGTGTAGCGGCAACCAGGATAACCCCGAAGCCGGCCAGCGCGTAGGTGATCTGCCGCCCGAGAATATCGAGCTCGATGAGCTCTATGTTTTCGGCGATGGCCGAGCGGATCATGGCCGCGCCGAAGGTGATTAGCACAGCCACGGCGCCTAGCAGCCAGAAGTCGAAGTGACGCCAGATTGCAGTTCTCAAAGTGGCTTCCTGTTACGAACGAGCGTGTCTGAAAGATTCAATCGGTCAACCGCGGAGCGGTTGGCTTTAATGGTACCTCAGCCTGTAGCCGTTGTGTGCGCCCTTCCTGGACAATTTCGATGCGCACGGCGCTGCGATCCACATCAATGTGGCGCGTGATCACCTCGATGAGTTCATCGCGCAGCTGGTCCATCACGCCGGGCGGCAAGGTGGCGCGATCGTGAATGAGCACCAGCCTCAGGCGCTCCTTGGCAGTGGAGGCGCTGCCGCTTTTGAACCCGAGGCGTTCCGCAAAGCTTTTCATTTGCGCTTTCCCTCGCTCGTTCGGATCAGCTTGGAGATGCGCCCCAGGAAGCTGCCGCCACCGTTGGAGGTGGTAAACGGCACCTGCTCACCTGTGAGGCGCCTGGCAATGTCGCGGAATGCGGCGCCAGTCTTGTTCTTTGGCTCCAGTGCAATCGGAGAGCCCTTGTTCGTGCTGACCAATACGGCTTGATCTTCAGGGACGAGGCCGATCAGTTCGACCGCCAGAAGCTCCAGCACGTCGGCTGCAGCGAGCATGTCTCCGCGTTCGACCATTTCGACATTAATGCGGTTGATCACCAGTTTGGCCGGGCCTTTTTCCTCCGCTTCCACGATGCCGATGATGCGGTCGGCATCGCGCACGGCAGAGACCTCCGGATTGGTGACGATGATGATCTCGTCCGCCGGGGCGATGGCGTTCTTGAAGCCGCGTTCGATGCCGGCAGGCGAATCGACGATGATGTAGTCGTAATCGTGGCGCAATTCGTTGCAGATCTTGATCATGTCCTTCGGGGAAACGGCATTCTTGTCGCGCGTTTGTGCGGCAGGGATCAGATAGAGTTCTTCCAGGCGCTTATCGCGGATCATCGCCTGGCGC
This sequence comes from Anaerolineales bacterium, assembly GCA_050695915.1. GTDB lineage: Bacteria > Chloroflexota > Anaerolineae > Anaerolineales > UBA11579 > JAMCZK01. The sequence goes on along the minus strand of JBOGUK010000219.1, from coordinate 20,116 downwards.
AGCTTGCAGCGCCCCTCAACCACATCAACCAGGTCGTAGACGATGCGATTTTCCAAGCCAAGAACCACGTCAAGGTTGCGCAAGCCGATGTCGGCGTCGATGCACACAACCTTGTGGCCTAAAGCGGCCAATGCCGCGCCGAGATTGGCTGTGGCCGTCGTTTTGCCGACTCCGCCCTTTCCAGAAGTTACGGTTATTACTCGTCCGCTCATTGCAAGTTCCTAACTTTCAAAGTTTTATCCCAAGTCGAGTTCAAGTTGGAGCTGCGGTTCCCACGGTTCCGCCACCACTTGCCCGTCGCGAACCAATGCGATTTCCGGTCCGGCCGGCCCTCTTTCGGCCGGGGGAACCGTGACGTGGTTGCCGATGCGCAGTTGGGTGGGGGAAAGTTCGAGCGCGCAAATGATGGCGCTCTCATCGCCATCAGAACCAGCGTGCACCAGGCCGCGCAACCGCCCCCAAACCAGCACGCTTCCCGCGGCGATGATTTCTGCTCCAGGGTTTACGTCGCCGATCAGGGTTACGTGTCCATTATGAGTGATGCTGGATCCTGAGCGAAGCGTGCGTATAATGAAGGCAGCCCCGCCCTCGGTATAGCCTGGCTCGACGGTATCCTCCTCGTATTCCTCGGCTGCAATCTCATCATCGTCGCCTGCTTCGTGGATTTTCGTGGCCAATCCCATGGCCTGAGCGCTCTGTTGCGTCAATAGTGAGCGGCTGAGGACGCCCCATAGTGAGAGGCCTTTTTCCGCGATGATGTCGCGCAGGCGGCCCATGGCAGCCGCTCCAATTTCATAGTCCTCAACATCCAGTATCAGCTTTGCTCCTTTTAGGAAATCGCCACGTTGATCGATTTCTGCAAACAGGGCATGCTCGGCGCTCAGCCAATCCGCCGGGAACATTTCTTCGCTTTCTGATCCTTCCCAAGTAACAAGCAGACCCTCGCTGATCCCTTTAAACTCAACACTTAGGCCCATATCGCCTCAAAAAAAGTATAGCATCGCGGGGGATGCTGCGCATTTCAAAATGTGCGGGAAAAATAATTGTGAATCTGCCGAACGTTATTGAACTATGCCGAGCGCCACGTCTACCGCTTTGATCTCGAAATACGACTCGATTACTTTGCGGACAATCGGAGCGGCGACGCTCGCGCCCTCGGTGCCGTTGTATACGAAGGCGATGACGGCGATTTCGGGATCGTCGTAAGGGGCATAAGCGACGGTCCAGGCGTGGCTGGGCCAGTTGCCGTATTCGCAGCGATTCTTTGCAAGAGCAACCTCATCGCAGTATTCCGCCGTGCCGGTTTTCCCGGCTGCTGCAACAGTCACGTTCTCAAACTCACGAGCCAGTGTGCCAAACTGTACGGCGCTGCGCATTCCTTGTTGCACTGTTTCGATCACCCATGGCTGCACGGTGGTCACCTCACCTGTTGGCCGGCAGGCCCCGATGCCGGATGGGTTCTCATATTTTTCGATCAGGGGATCCGTCGTGATATCCCAACGTAGATCGGGTTCGAAATCCTGGATGACATTGCCATCGCCATCGATAATCTGCCGCAGCAGGGTGGGGCGCATTTGAGCGCCATCGTTTGCAATCGTTGCCGCTGACATCAGGATTTGCAGCGGAGAGGCCAACACGTATCCCTGGCCCACGCTGGTGATGTAGGTATCCCCGGTGGACCAGTTTTCCCCCTGATTGATGCGTTTCCAGGTGGGGCTTGGCACCAACCCTTCCACCTCGTAGGGAATCTCGATCCCCGGAGCGCTGCCATACCCGAGCGCACGAGCATAAGTTCCTATTCTGCAGATACCCAGGCCCTCTTCGACCTCGTCCTGATAGCCGCCGCCGACCTTGTAGAAATACACGTTACTGGAATTTGCCAGCCCACCGTTGAAACTAAGTTGCCCGAAGCCGGTATCGTTCCATTCTACAAAGTTCCGATCTCGTCCGATCTCACCCTCGTAGAACTGTTCCGTGACAGTAATTTGAGAAGGAGTTTGAACAACTTGGTTGGGGGAAACGACCCCTTCATTTAGCACGCCGGTTGCCGTAACCAACTTGAAAACCGACCCTGCGGGGATCTCGGCCCCGGCCGCGTGGTTCACCAGCGGGTGAGTGGCATCGATGCTGAGTTGTTCGTAATAATACGCGGGAATGAACCTGGCCATGCGATTGTTCTCGAAACTTGGATATGAAACCATTGCCAGGATCTCGCCCGTTTGAGGATCCATGGCGATGACCACGCCGCTGGTGAGACGAATCTCTCCAAAAAATGCATTCCAGGAATCGATCTCGTACTTCAAGATCGAAGTGGCGGCTTCCTGGAGGCGCATATCGATTGTGAGGACAAGATTCTGTCCGGAGTCTGGTTCCACAGGAGGCTCAATGTCGCGAAGGATCTGCCCCGCGACGTCCGTTTCCACGACGCGCAGCCCTGGAGTGCCGCGCAAGATTTCGTCAAAATACAGCTCAATGCCCCCATAACCCACCTTGTCGCGATTGGGAACAAAACCGAGCCGGCGGAATTCCTGCTCCTGAGCAGCCGGGATCGGGCCAAGATACCCGATGATCGCAGCCGTGAGATCGCCTGTGGGGTAATCGCGCACAGGCTCTACCTGGACGCTGACCCCAGGCCAATCCAGTGATTTTTCCTGGACAGCCAGCGCCATTTCGCGCGAGACATTGCATTGGATCAAAACGGGATCAAATGGCGAGAACGAGGTTTGGATAGTGACCATTTCACGGACACCGAGCGTGTCGGAGCAGGGGATGAGTGGATCGGTTACCGAACCCAGGGTAACCGGTACGCCAGTCAACTCTGCGAGCTGGAAGACGATTCCCTCAATTTCGCCTGGATCGTCCGGTAGGAAGGCAGGGGTAACGGCGATGTTGTAGGAGGCCACGTTGCGCGCGAGGATGATTCCGTTGCGGTCATAGATGACGCCTCGCGGCGGCGCCAGGCTGAGCGGCTCTGTGCGGTTTTCCTCGGCCTGGCGCAGCCAGTTCTCGTGCTCCAGGATCTGCAAATAAAAGAGGCGAACGGCAAACAGAAGGAAAACAGCTCCGATGACCCCAAGGAAGGTATACAGCCGCCATGTTTCAAGGGGCAGCTTGCCGCTGGTGTGAGTTAGCCCGCTCATACGGCCTGTTCGGCGGGAGTGATCAGTTTATCCACCTCGCTAATTACAGCATAGACAGGTAAGACGAGGATGAGATTGAGCAACATACTCGGTATCGTGACCAGATTCATTGCATCGACGAAACGCAGTGGGTTCGCGCTGATCCATAAATAACCCATCGTGATCAGGTGGATCGCGAGCGTACCTAGCAAGACCGAAGTGACCAGCGTAAGCAACGCAACCTGCCAGATGCGACGGTGCAGCAGCACGCAGATGGCGGCTGCCGCCCCGTAGGCCACAACAAGAACCCAGCCCGGCAAGGCGCTTGCATAACCAACCATCAAGCCCGCCACCAATCCCCAGCGCCAATCCGGTTTGCCTTCGGCTAGCAAGATCCATGGTGCAAGGGTAAGCAGGACCAGATCAGCGGCGCCATCCAAAAGGCGAATCCGCATCATTAGCGTCACCTGCAACAAGCTGGCTGCCAGTAGCAACAAAATGCCGACGAATGTACGCATTGCTTACTGGATAGATTCCTCGGTTGGCGCTATCAGGGGTGTCAGATCGACCGGTTGAAAGTTCACGATTACGAGAACGATCTCCAGCCGGGAGAAGTCCACGATAGGTTGCACACTTGCGTTTTGAAAAAGCGCTGTGGCCTCCTGGCGAACATTTGTCACCTGCCCAATAAGAATGTTGCTTGGGTACGCGCCGCCAATCCCGGAGGTGAAAACCAGATCTCCGGCCTGGATGGCGGCATCCTGGGGAATCAAATCGATGATCAGATCACCGCTAATGCTGCCGGTGAGCACCCCATCCACCCCGGATGGTTCCAATTCCACGCTTACCCGCACCGCCGGATCGGTGATTAGCTCCACCCGGGCCGCGGTGGCGCTTACTTGCGCGACGCGCCCTACCAGACCCTGCTGCGAAACCACCGGCATGCCGCGCCGAATGCCGTCGTCAGAGCCACGGTTGATGATTATGTAATGCACGAACGGACTGGGATCTTGACCGATAACCGCAGCAGCCTGATAAGCATTTTCCGGGCGTGCGCGGGCAAAGTCGAGCAGAGCGGAAAGCAGTTCGATCTCTGAGACTTGCTGCTCCAGGGCAAGCAACCGGGTCTGCAATTCGGAATTCTCGGCGCTGAGCTCGGCGTTCTCCTGGCGCAAGCTGGCAATGTCGGAGGGCGCGCTCAGAAAATCCTGAAATGCCTGAAATCGAGTGAACAGCCAGCTTTGCACGCCAATGATCGGCCGTAACGTGCTGTTTAGCAATGGGCTCAGGTAACCCCCAAGCGCCAACGCCAGCAAACCAGCGGCAACAAGGATCAAGGTGACTAGCTGATAAGGGCTGTTTCGGACTGATCTCATCTCTGATTTTCGTAAAGTCTATCTCTTCGGTAAGAGAGCTGTACTCCCCTTTCCCAGAACGTCTTTTAATCAAGTTGCAGCAATAAGTGCTCGTACGCCCCGATATCCTCAAGAACCAGCCCTGCGCCGCGCGCCACGCAGGTGAGGGGGTCCTCAGCGACCCAGGAGCGGATCTTGAGGTCGTCTGTCATGCGTTCATCCAGACCGCGGATCAGCGCGCCGCCTCCGCACAAGCAGATACCTGCGTCCATCACGTCGCCAACCATCTCAGCCGGGATATCGTCCAGAACCTCTTTGGCTGCTTGAATGATGGTTTCGACGGGTCCAGAAATGGCATCGCGAATCTCGATTGAGGAGAGCTCAAGGGTTTCGGGCAGCCCGCTTACCAGGTTCCGTCCGCGAACGGTCATGGTCAATTCCTCTTTCAACGGGAAGGCCGAACCGATGCCGATCTTGACCTGTTCTGCCATGCGATCCCCTATGAGGATGTTGTACTTGTTCCTGATGTACTGCAAAACCGCCTGATCCAATTCGTCTCCGGCAACGCGCAAGGAGCGTGACGCCACAACGCCGCCAACGGAAAACACTGTCACTTCGGAAGTACCACCACCGATATCCACAATCATAGTCCCGCCGACTTCGTTGATGGGTAGGCTGACCGCTAGGGCCGCTGCGGTAGGTTCTTCGATAAGGTAAACAGCCCGTGCTCCGGCCAGGAGAGCTGCGTCGTTCACAGCCCGTTTTTCGACCTCCGTGACCCCAGATGGCACGCCGACTACGACGCGCGGTCTGGGCAGTGGCACGATGCTCTGTTCGTGCGCCTTACCGATGAAATACGCGAGCATTTCCTCAGTGATCTCGAATTCGGATATCACCCCGTCGCGCAACGGACGCACAACGACGACATTCTTCGGTGTGCGGCCAGACATTTCCTTGGCCACTTGTCCTACGGCGGCTTTGCCGCCGATCACGATAGGGCGGCGCGATCGCTTATCAATTGCCACCCAGGAGGGCTCGTTGATCACGATCCCTTTGCCGCGCACGAACACCAGGGTATTGGCAGTTCCCAGGTCGATACCAATGTCCAGGGAAAAGAATCCCAGGAACCAATTGAGTGGGTTAAATGCCATGCGGGGAAAGCCTGAATGTGAGCAGTTTTATGCTATCGAGAAGATGAAGGAATAGTTCTGATCCGTTGACCAGCTTTCATTTCCGAGAGCCAAAAATTTTACCATGTGCATTTTTTACTGCTGAACGTGAGATAAGTGTTCATTGCACGGGTATAATTCGGCTTCTGGTGAGGTTGCTAGCGAATAGACATTTGAAACCGAGGGAAACAGCGCATGACCCGGCATCAAAGCCGGGCGACGAGGCTGAGGGTTGCTCACCGCGGGGTGGGCATAAAACGTTAGACCAAGCGACCAGCAATCGGATGGCCTAACGATAAAAATCGAGTGTTCAGCGGATGCCCTCCGGGAGAATCGCCCCCGACATTTCCCTCCAAAATGAAAGCTGGCGGCGAACGCCGCGCGGGTAACCGCGCGGACAAGCTGCTGGCAGCGAGCAAAACTAGTGCAGCACGGAGGATCCCCACATGTGTGGAATTGTTGGATACATCGGCCCGCGGGATGCGACGCCGATCATACTGAACGGCCTCAAACGCCTCGAGTACAGAGGGTATGACTCGGCGGGTATTGCCGTCCTTGAAAATAGCCACATTGAAGTGCGGCGAGATGCCGGCAAGCTGGACAAGCTGGTCACCATGGTTAAGGAGCAACCCTTGCACGGCCACCTCGGCATCGGACACACGCGCTGGGCCACCCATGGCGAACCTAACGCGCGCAATGCCCATCCGCACATGGGCGCCACCGGGAACGTGGTGCTTGTGCACAACGGCATCGTTGAGAACTATATTGAGTTGCGTGATGAACTCCAATCCGAGGGGGTGGAATTCAAATCGGACACGGATACTGAAGTTATCGTTCATTTAGTGGAACGTTACCTCTCGGCAAATGAGAACATCGAAGTGGCTGCGCGGAACGCGCTGAACCATCTCGATGGTCACCATGGGGTGGTTCTTTTCAGTGCGCAGCAGCCGGACCGCATCATCGCCGCCCGAATTGGGAATGCAGGCGGCGTGGTCGTTGGTTTCGGTGAGGATGAGATGTTCGTTGCTTCCGATCTCACCGCAATCCTGGAACATACCCGCGACGTAGTTTTCCTTGAATCGGGTCAAATGGTGACGGTCTCGCGTGAAGGCATCGCTCTAAAGAATCTTCAAGGAAAAGAGTTGGATTATCAGGTGGACACCGTGCCCTGGGATCCCGTAGCCGCCGAAAAAGGTGAATACCGCCATTTCATGCAAAAAGAGATCCACGAACAGGTTCGTTCTTTGACCGACACGATCGCCGGACGCGTGGATTTTGAAACCGGCCGCATCTTCCTTCCTGATTTGAAGCTGGATAAAGAGACCGCACAACGAATCGAGAAGATTTTCATCATCGCTTGCGGCACTGCCGGTTATGCCGGCATGATCGGCAAATATCTGATCGAGCATATTGCCCGCATCCCGGTTGAATTTGATATTGCTTCGGAGTTTCGCTATCGAGAGCCGTTGATCACAAAAAATACAGTGGTCCTCGCCATCAGCCAATCCGGGGAGACGGCGGATACCTTGGCCGCCATGGCTGAAGGCAAGAAGCGCGGCGCGCTTCTATGGGCGAACGTAAACGCCATTGGCTCGCAGGCCATGCGCATTGCCGACGGGTTCATATCGATGCAGGCGGGCCCGGAGATCGGTGTCGCTTCAACCAAGGCGTACACCGCGCCTCTGGTCGACCTTTATATGCTGGCAATCCTCCTCGCAGACTTGCGCGGAGCCCTTTCGGAAAGCGAGCGCTGGGCCTTAGTCTCCGAGCTGCGCCATGTACCTGAATGGGCTTCCAAATGCCTTGAGCGTGAAGAGGAAGTGAAGGCGGTGGCCCGTGCGCTGAAAGATGTCACTCATTGCTTGTACCTTGGGCGTGGGGTCAATACGGCCACTGCCTTCGAAGGCGCACTCAAACTGAAAGAAATTTCCTATATTCATGCGGAGGGTTACCCTGCAGGTGAGATGAAGCATGGCCCCATTGCCCTTGTTGATAAAACCATGCCCGTTGTGGTTATCGCGCCGCGAGATCCCTGGCACGAGAAGATGATCAGCCAGATCGAGCAGGCCAAGGCGCGTGGCGGGAAAGTAATCGCTGTAGCTTCCGAAGGCGATAGCCTTATCCCGACCCTCGCAGACCACGTTCTCTGGGTGCCTGAGACACCGTGGACGCTAAGCCCGGTGGTCACAGTGATCCCGCTGCAAATGCTGGCCTACCACATCGCCAGCTTGCGCGGACTGGATGTCGATCAGCCCAGGAATCTGGCGAAAAGCGTAACCGTGGAATAGGAGGCATCATGCAGCCATCAGGTCAACTTTTCACGCTCGGAAACTGGACCGTCAAGCCGGGCCGGGAGCAGGAATTCATCCGGACATGGGATGAGTTTGCCAAATGGACATCTCAGAACCAACCAGGGGCAGGGACTGCGCACTTAGTCCAGGATGTGGACGCGCCTAACCAACTTATCTCCCTCGGGCCTTGGGAGAGCACTGAAAGCATCGCCGCATGGCGAGGGACGCAGGAGTTCGCCACGTTCTTAGCCAACGCTCGCGAATTGTGCGAAGATATCCATCCTCGCACGCTGAAAGTAGTCGCTCAGACTGGGAACCCCCTAATTGAATAGGTAGTATAGAGTGGATCAGGGGAAGGGTGGCAATAGCACTTCTCCTTCTCCGCGCCCAACAGAATTGCAGGGTCATTACGGAGCGGGCTGATGTATGCTTTGTTTAGGCCGTGAGCAACTTACATTTCCGTAGGAGCATTTTCCTATTTACCTGTCTAGCCATCTGGGTGATGATTGGTACACAGCTCAGCACCACCATTTTTGGATCGCACAAATGAATAACCAGCGAACCGCTCTAGTGATTGCCTCCGAGCCTAAGGCCGCCCAAATTGGCAACTGGCTCGTTCAGCTCGGCGCAACCCCTGCCAAGATAGACCAGATATTCATCCCCCGCGAGTGCGTAAGCGCTCTGCGGTTTCACTCCTACGATATGGTCATCGCCGCCGAAAAACTAGAGGACGTGAAGGGGTATCCGTGGTACCAGGCACTCCGCAAGCTGGCGCCAAATTCCCTGATCATTATGTTTGGTGAGGCCGATGGAATCCCGTCGCTTTTCGCCGCCGAGGAGATGGACAAGAACCTGGTCTATCTCTCCGCAGGCCTTAATGAGAAGGATGTTGCCGAGTATGCCGCGGCATACCTGGAGCCTGCTGATCAGCAAGAAACTGCCACGCTTATACCGAGTATCAATGATAATCAATATCAGCAATGCGAGCAACTGATACGCGGACTAAGCGAATCCGTTGGCGCGCATTCCATTTATCTTGCCGACCAGCTGGGGCAGATCTTAGCCAAGGTGGGTAAGGCTAACGAGAACACTATTAATGAAGTTTCCTCTTTACTAGGCGGAAGTTTTGCCGCGCTCGTTGAAGTTGGGCACCTGCTCGGCGACGAAAACCCGGCCATGAATCTGATTTACCACCAGGGCGAGCAGGACGACCTCTACGCGCTGGGGCTGGACATGAACTTTTCGCTCATCCTGCTGATCGGGCATGGTCCCTATGCGGCCAAGATTGGGACCGTTTGGTACTACACGCACAAGACCGCTACAGCGTTGCAGAGCATCCTCGCAGAACTCGCTTCAAAACCGGAATCTGGTATTTTCGATCAGCGGATGGATGAAGATTTGGATACACGACTCAAATCATTGTTCGGTGAGGACGAGAACGGCCAAATTACACAGGAACAATATCTAACTCTCGATGAAGCCTTGGAGCAGGGGCTGGTCTCGGAAGATTTCATCAATGACGAAAAGGATACGAAGCAGGTCGATACCAGCGATCTGGCTGAGAAAAGGAATTGATGGCAAACACAAACGCAAAAGGTGATTTCGATTACGTCCCAAGCAGGCTGGTGATTAACGCCGCGCAAGACAGCCGCCTCGCGGAAACACTGGACAAGGTCCTTAAGCAGGCTCCGGCGAAGCTGGTGTTGCTTGCGGATCGGAACGGGCAGACAATCTACAACTCCGAAAAGAGCAACGACTCGTTGCTGGTTGAGTTGGCAGCGTTGGTCGCTGGCGACCTGGCGGCCAGCGAAGAGATGGCCCGGCTGATGAATTCGGTTGAAGAGCATCAGTTGATTTTGCGCGAAGGCGTAAGTCAGCACGCCTATGTGGCGAAGACTGGCCCACACTTGGTTCTTTTTGTTCAAACCTCCAGCGAAGTTCCATTGGGGTGGTCTCGTTTGATCGTCCAGGAAGCGGTTCAAGAACTGGCCGAGATCTTTGCAGACGCAACTTTTGAAGAGGACGAGGAAAGGAACTTCAGTCCTGAAGGATTTGACGACAGCGTGAATAACGCTTTGGACGGACTGTTCAGCTAGTTTGTTGGGCGGATCAATATGTTAATTAACTGGAAACTCCGCGAACTGAACCTCAAGCTGGTCTATTATGGGCCCGCGTTCAGTGGCAAGACGACGAACTTGATACATATCCATTCTCGTGTTGCCCCTGAAAGGCGAAGCAACCTGGTCTCGCTGAAAACGCAGGAGGACCGCACCCTCTATTTCGATTTTCTGCAGCTGGAACTGGGCAAGATCAATGGGCTGACGCCGAAGATCCATTTGTACACGGTTCCCGGTCAGGCGATCTATGAATCCAGCCGCCGCCTAGTGTTGCGTGGGGCGGACGGCGTCGTGTTCGTTGCGGATTCCGGCGCGCAGCGCCTGGAAGACAACATTGACTCTTGGAAGAAGATGCAGGATCACTTGTCCTCTTTCGGGATCTACACGGTTCGCTTCCCCACCGTTGTGCAGTTCAACAAGCGGGATGACCCACATGCCCTGGAATCGTCGGAGATTGCAAAAGAACTCGGAGTGAACGGTTTCCCCACGTTTGAATCCGTGGCCACAAAGGGGGAAGGTGTTTTTGAGACCTTGAAGTCCATCATCGGTTCGGTGATGTCGAACTTGCAACGTGAGTTGACGAAGGCCTAGACAAAAATGTCTGCTTCGAACGGACGACTTACTCCGATTGAGCTCAATAAGCTGCTCGGCGAAATGAACGCCGAGGCCGGCTTCCCGCTTGCCGTCGTAACAAATCACGACGGCTATGTCATCGCCGCCAGCGGGCCGGAAGACGCCGATGCGCAGCGCCAATCCGCCGTCGTGGCTAAGGTCGGCGAGACTGCGGCCCTGGCATCCTCGCAGTTGAAAATGGGAGCGATGGATGAAGTTTCGATATATAGTCGGGATGGATCAAGGCTGATTTGCCGGTCTGTCGGCCTCCCCGCATCCTCCGACCTGATCCTTTCGGTGATGATAAATAAACGTGGGCAGCCGTACCGGCGGGCCACGAATAAGGTGATCGCGCAACTCCGTGAGACCTGGCGCAACTAGTTAGCAGGAGCAACAAATGAAAGGCAGCTTGCAAGATATGGCGGTGGCTGATCTCATTCAGTTAACCTGCCAGGATCGCAAAGCCGTTCATGTGGAACTCAGGAGCGGCGGGCAAAAAGCTGCGCTTTTCTTTAAGAACGGCAATTTGGTCCACGCACAGCTGGATGACCTGAATGGGGAGGATGCTGTTTACAAACTGCTTGGTTGGAATGAGGGGAGTTTCGAGCTTAAGCAAGATGTGGAACCGCCTGATGTTTCCATCACGCGCGAATGGACGAGCCTGCTGCTTGAAGGCGCCCGCCGCATTGATGAAGGAATCGTAAGAACCAATGGCTCGGGCCAGGATACCGAACTCGCCAAGTTAATGGCGGCAGGAATCGCCCCAGGTCAACTCTATGCTGAAATGGACAAGGACTTCGCAAGCTTGTGGGGCATTGAAACCGGGGATTGGATGCGGGCCGGCGCCTCTAAGCTCCAAAACCTCATGACTGACCTCGGTCAGGAGGTCGAAGCGTTTATGGGGGCCTCCATAGCGACGATTCGTGGCCGTTTGCTGGTGCATGCTGTGTTCGCTGATTTGGATATGGCGGATCTGGTTCCGAGGATTAGCCCATTCGTCAAGACGGTTTCGAACGCGGCCGCAAAACTTGGCGCAGGTAAGATGGAGGACAACCTGCTCAAAACGAGCAAAGCCTATTTGGTAACCCGCATGCTTAAAGGCTCTGCCTCCTACCTGATGATCGTTGTTGATAAGGAAACTGCAAACCTGGGTAATTTGCGCCATATGTGCAAGGTTTATGCGGAGCGCATTTCGAAGCTGGGTATCGAGAAAGCCGTTACGAGGTTGGACTCATGAGGGAGGAATTGCAATCCCTGCTGAACGAAGTTCGCATCGATATCGGTGACGACTTCGTCGCCACCGATGTGGTTGGCCTCGATGGCATGTCAATTGCTGGGTTGAAAGCGCTGCCGGAATTTGATTCCGAAGCCGTGTCTGCCCACTTTGCGATGGTAATGAAGTTGGCGGCCAAGGTGACCGAGGGTGGGGATCTAGGAGGTTTGCGCGAGAATCAGCTGAACACGGATAAGGCAATGATTTTTTCGCGTTTTCTCGGAGATGGTTCGTTTTGCTGGCTTTTGGCCACCACAAAAGACGCCACGCTTGCGTTTGTGCGTTCTTTGATGGATGAATACGAAATGCGCCTTTGGGGGGCCATCCCATCATGATCGCTGCTGCTGCGGACTCGCGGCCAATCCTGGAAACGCGCAACATCTTTAAATGGTTTCCAGGGGGTTTTGCAAACGACATGGTGGATTTCACCCTGCAAAAAGCAGAAATCCATGCTGTCCTAGGCGAAAGCGGTTCCGGGAAGAGTACGTTAATGAATATCATCTACGGCCTCACGGCGCCGGATAGTGGCGATATCTTGCTGAATGGCGAAGAGGTTAGTATCCGCGATCCCCGCGATGCCATCCGCTTTAAGATCGGGATGGTTCATCAGAACTTCATGCTCATCCCTGTTTTTACCGTGCTTGAAAACATCGTGCTTGGGGAGGAAAGGACGCTCGGGCCGTTCCTTAACATGCGGCATGCTCGAAATCGTTTGGACAAACTTGTAGAACGTTATGGCCTTGAGATCGATCTGGACGCCAAAATAGAAGATTTGGCGGTGGGGGAGCAACAGAGAGTTGAAATCTTGAAGGCGCTGTATCGTGATGCGGAGATCCTCGTTTTCGACGAACCCACCAACGTACTGACTCCTCAGGAGATCAATGCTCTATTTGAAGTCATGCGCCAGTTGCGCAGCCACGGTATTTCCATCGTGTTCATTACACACAAGATCAAAGAAGTGCTTGCCGTGGCGGATCGTATCAGCGTGATGCGACGAGGTAAGGTGGTCGGTACGACGACTCCGGCGGAGACCAGTGAGACTCAATTGGCGAATATGATGGTCGGGCGCTCAGATCTCGTTCGCGTCGTCAAGCAAGAGGTAAAGCCGGGGAAAACCATACTGGATGTGAAGAGCCTCTCAGTCGCCAATGACGCCGGATTAGTGGCGGTGAAAAGCGTCTCGTTCACCGTTTCGGCCCGCGAAATTGTGGGCGTGGCCGGCGTGCAGGGCAATGGCCAAGCAGAACTGGTGGAAGCCATCACAGGGATCCGCCCTCCAGTTTCTGGCAACATTAAGCTCCTCGGAAATGATGTTTCCAAGGCGCCTCCTCGCACAATCACGGAATTGGGCACTGCCTACGTGCCGGCAGATCGCAAGAAGGACGGTCTCGTGCTCAGTTTCCCGATAGCGGACAATCTCACGTTGACGCAATATTACAAAGAGCCTTACTCGCGCCGGTCCTTTTTGCAAGAGGAAGTCATCGAAAAGCGCGCTCTTCAGCTCATGCAAGAGTACGGCATCGAGGCGGAGGACGACAGCGTCGAGATGGATTCCCTCAATGGGGTCAACCAGGCGAAAGTGATCATCGCACGAGAATTCTCGCGGCCGATCAAGCTCCTCGTGGCTTCGCAGCCGACTCGTGGATTGGATACAGACTCGGTGGAATATGTTCACAGCCGCCTGGTCGACAAACGCAACGAAGGCAGCGGCATTCTCTTGGTTTCAACTGATCTGGACGAAATCTTGTCGCTGTGCGATCGCATCCTGGTAATGTATCGCGGTGAAATGGTGGGGGAGTTGCTCGCAAAGGAAGCAACCAAGGAACAAATTGGTCTGCTGATGGCTGGGGTCGCTCCGGAAACCCGCGTGGCTCAGGAAGTTGCGGCTGCTCTCCCTGAGGTTTAACTCTTTTGAAGTAGACGGTTCCAGAATCCAGACCACGTGAGTGGCGCGCCCACCGCGCTGAATGTTGTTCCCATCACGCCGAACAAGCCAACTGCAAACCATTTGGAAACCAGTTATCAAGCTGCAGGCGCTCCGGGTCGTTTCTGTCGACGTAGAGCGTAATCTGTTGTCCCTGCTCATAAACCGCTGGCCAGCTGCATACATTTGAGTGGTGGGTAAAAGTCTGGCCATTGGCTGTTGTATAGCGGATCATAGGGCAGCAGGCGTTGCCGTCGGCCTAATGCTGTAACACAACCTCGGTGACCGTGCCGGTCACTTTTTCAGCGCGCACGCCAAACCAAGTGCCGTAGGTGAGCGCGCCGAAGGCGATGGCCAGCATCAGTAAGCCAATTCCAAGGAACACAAGTCCGGTCGCTCGGGCGCCGAAGGGATCGTTCATTTCAATTCTTTCCTCATCATCGGTCTGCGCGGTTTGCGCCGCGCAGTTTCTGCGTACCCTGCCGATTCGAAGATTCGTTGCGTACCAGTGAAAATTCCCGCCGGGTCAACCTTACCGCGCGTATCCACAGGATACGATTCCAGTAGGCGAGCGCCGTGAGCGCGTGCATAGTCTTCGGCACCGCGCAAGAGCGCCTTGCCTACGCCACATCCGCGGAAGTCTTCGTGAATGAAGAAGCACACTACGGACCAGACGGGTCGGTCATCAATTGCTTTGAATGTCGGCGAGCGCCGGATGCGCCCGAAGATTTCCCGCGGTCCTAGGGAAATCCAACCAACTGGCTTCCCATCTGAATAGGCCAGCAATCCCGGGATTTCGTCGCCCGCCACGATCTTTTTCATCGCCGCCTTGTTGCCGCGGTTCCCGTTCGCGGAGTACTCGCTGCCTTTGATGCGCCAAAACATGCACCAGCACCCCCCGGCCGCGCCGTGGGGCCCGAAGAGTTCGACCATGTCTCCCCAGAGATCTGCAGTTACTGGTTTGATAACGTAATCTGCCACGCCCCCCAATCTTACTGCGGTTTTTACTCGTCTTCAACTGCACGCTTCAAGTTGTGCAGCTTCTCCTTCCAGAAGACATCATATTGGTCGAGCCATGTTTGCACTTCATTGAGCGGCAGCGGAGTGAGCTGGTACCAAAGCTCACGCCCACGTTTTTCCTGACGCACTAACCTGACGCTTCGCAGCACCCGCAGGTGCTTGCTCACCGCTGGGCGGCTGATGCGCGGAAAGTGGGCCGCCAGCTCGCCTGCCCGCTGGGGACCAGTGCGCAATGTATCCAGGATCTGGCGCCGGGTGGAATCTGCAATGGCATCGAATGGGGATCGGCTCACGCTGTCACGCACTTTCAACCGATTCTTTCAGGCCTTTGAGCGTTTCGGACATAGTCCAACCTTGAACGTGGCCTTCGTAGGCCGCCTTCGCCATGGCTTCGCCGAGTGCCTCGAAACCTGTGTGGATAAGCGTCACCCGAGTGCCCGACGCGGTCCGCTCCAAAACTAATCGGACCAGCGTCGACACGGGCCAAGCTCCTTCTTCGCTCAATTCGGATTTCCAGGTGAAGGCTAATTCCGTCATTGGAACAATCTTCACTATTTCCCCTGTGAATTTGTAGGGCCCATCGCCAGGTTGGCTACCCTCCATCTGAAACCGCCCGCCAATCCTGTGTTCAAAGATCAGGTTTTTGGCGAACCACTCATTCATCGCCTCGACGCTCGCCATCTTCTCCCAGACCTTTTCCGTTGGCGCGTTAATCTGGATTTCAAACTGGATCTTGAGCTCTTCTGCAATGTGGGATGCCTTCATGGTGCCTCCTAATACGTAACCGATAGGTTACATATTAGGCCAAAAACGACATTCTGTCAAGCAACTCAGAAGTCCTACGAGGAGAAAAATACACGCCACCCCAGCATCAACGCCATCCCGACCACGATGGTCAGCAGCAGGTTGCGTCTGCGCCAGGCCACGGCGACCGCCGCCAGGCTGGCGATCAGCGGCGCGTTATCCGCTGCGACCCAGAGCTGATTTTCCCGCAACAGCACGAATGGCAGGATGATTGCTGAGAGCACGGAAGCAGGCACGTAGCGCAACGCGCGGAATATGCCCTCCGACATCCTGACTCGGCTCAGCAGCAGGAGCACAGGAATACGGGTCGCCATCGTCGCCAGCGCCATCCCGAGGATCAAAACGAGCTCGTTCACGTCTTTGCCTCCTGGGGCCAGGCGCGCTCCGCTAATACCCCAGCACTGATTCCTAAAATGGCCGCCAGCAGCAGCCCAGTTTGATGCGGTAGCCCATTGGCAAGCATAGCGGCGCCGCCTGCGACCAGCGCCGCGGCCAACATCGGTTTCCCCTTGACCATTGGGACCAGCATGCCAATAAACGTCACCACCAACGCGTAATCCAGCCCCCAGCTGCTGGGATCCGGTATCGATTGTCCCGCCACGATGCCAACCGCGGTGACAGCTTGCCAATTCAGATACATCGCCACCTCTGACCCAAGCAAATACCAGTTCTTGTTCGGGCTTTTGGGCTCCTCCTCAAACTTCTTCGCGGCCACAACGAAAGATTCATCAGTGAGCCAGAAGCCCAGCGGAACCAGCCAGCGAACCGGCAGGCTTTCAAGATGCGGAGCAAGCGTCGCAGAATAGAGGATGTGTCTTGCATTTACCACGAAGGTAGTTAGCCAGATGATGAACAGTGGCGTTCCAGCAGCCACGAGTCCAACCGCGATGAACTGTGCGGATCCCGCGAACACAAATACGGACATGGCTGCTGCACCACGCGCACTCAGCCCGCTGGTCACCGCCAGCGCCCCGAAGATAATGCCGAAGGGCAGGGCGCCCACGAGCAGCGGAAACGTATCCCGCGCGCCGCGCCAGAATTGGGCGCGCGGTGATATTGACGACATTGGCTTCGCCACGGCGTAAGTTTAGACGATGCTGGGAACGAGGAGATTACCTGCTCGCGCCAAACAAAATGGTTGTCACCCTAAGCGCAGCGAAGGGCTTTTTAGTTCACTCTTTTGCAATCAAGCCACAAATACAATTTCTAGTCATGAAGGATCCTTCGCAACGGAAAAAGTGCACCCGCACATTTTTCCTGCTCAGGACAGCACATCTAAGGGTAAGAGAGGTTGCTTCTTGATTACTCAATCGGCGCGAAGGGATCCTCGTCGCTCGATTCCACAACGCGCGGCCTTTGGATGAAGAAACTGGCCACTACAACCCCCAATATGCTTGCCAGCGCCACTCCAACCACAACCTTTACTGTTGAATTTGCGCGTTCAACTTGCGCCGGAGTCAGATTCGGTTCTTGGGGAGCCGGCGCGTTGAGCGCGGCGAGTTCTTGCTCCGTTGGCCGGCTCGTTGGCGTCGCCGCTGGCGCATCTGTTGCGGTTGGTTCAGCCGTTGCATTGGGATCTACGGTTGGTTCCACAGTTGGCGCCGACCCCGGCGGCGCTACGAAGATTTCATCACCCGGATAGATCGTTTCATTGTTGCCGTTCAACTGCAAGAGCTGTTCGAGCGGAACATCGTACACGGCGGAAATGTTCCACATAGCTTGACCAGTGCGAACGATGTGCACGATGGAGCCATCTGGCTGCGGATCTGCTTTAGTCACCGGGATAATCACAGGCGCTGCGGGGGCTGCGTTTTCACTGGATGAAGGCGGCACATAGGCGCCGCTGCCCGTTGAACCGGTCACGGCCACGAACCACCATCTACCGTTGCCATCGGTAGCTGCGCCCGCGCCGATCTCAACGTACTGCGAAGACAGCATCGTGTTGTTGTGCGGCGGCGAGGTCTTCCACCACGCAAGCGCGCCCGGCGGCGTTTCGTTCAGGCCGCCTTTGACGATCTCAGAGATGAATATCGTGCTGCCGCCGCCATAGCCCGCGTTATATGCTCGGTCTTTTGGACGGGTACCGCCAGGCCCTTCGTGTACATCGGCGACGGTCCCCATGGCCTGGCTGATCAACCAATCGGCCTGGCCCTGCGCAGTTTGCATAAGGATCGGGTTTTGAGTAAGTGCGTGCAGTCCGTTTTGCGCCCGATAATCGTTAATCAGCCCAATGACCTCGGCGGGGCTTCCCTGGGTCACGGGTGCGGCTTGCACAGGCGTAGGGTATGCCGCGATGATTAGGAGCAGTATGAGTGATTTATGCATTCAGAATAAAGATGAGATGTGAGGGATGAAAAAGTTTACCATCCCTGAATGAGAACTGATTGAGGATTGCGCCTATCCCCTGGGGCTCACTGTAAAAACGCAGATCGGCACTCCTTGCGGCCCCGTTTGGAGTTTCGCGGTTTGCTCGACCGGCACCCCAAGCAGTTCTTCGAGCATGTGAAGGTCCATGCGACACAACTCAGGATGCTCGTCGATGATGGCGGCATATGGGCAATGCCCGAAGACGATCTCCGGTACTCGCGGTCGCGCCTCCCAGTGGGGTTTGTATCCCATGGGAGCCAGATGACGCACTGCAGCGACCAACCGTTGCGAGATGTGCCCGCTTGGCTTGGAATTTGTTCCGAGCATCCGGCTGGCCACTTTCTTTAGCATACTTTCCCCTTCAATATCATTCTTAGTCGATAGCTCAGCCAATAGAACCCCCGACAGGTTGGCCAAGTTGTTCGGCTCAGACCGTTCGCTTAGTGCAAAATGCCGCCGCGGGCGACCGCGCCCTTTATCCTTTTGTAAGCTGGTTTCCCGAATGCGACCTTCGCTAAGGAGGGCGGACAGGTGATGGCGCAGGTTCGCCTGCGTCATGCCGAAGGCGGTCGCCAGTTGGCGCGCGGAAGCCGGACCGCGCTGTTCGAGATAGTCCAGGATTCTTTGGCGTGTGGGCATGGCTATTCAACACATTCGTTGCGAGAGATACTGATGTACGGCGTGTTGCGTATTGCGTAAAATGCCCCAGCGATCCTTTACGCAATACGAAATGCGCAACATGCTCATTATATATGCAAATAAACCTTTGCGTATTAATATCGGTTGACACCCCATCCCAACCTTGTATAATGTGAATGAAAGAACAATCATCGTCCATGCCGCAAGAGCTGTACTGGGACGCCATATATGAGATTGCTCTGGCTCTCAAAGCTAGGCACCCAGACCAGAATCTTGAGGCAGTTTCGCTCGGCGATATCTTCAAATGGACGGTGGAGCTTCCGCAGTTCGCCGACGACCCGGAACTCGCCAACGACGAAATCCTTGGCGCCATTTACCAGGAATGGTTTGAGGTGATCAATCCGCTATGACCGAGATGACAACAAACCCCGCGATCAATGCCGCCGGCTACGAAGTGCCGCCGGAAATGCGCCAGAACGTGGCCGTCACCACGCTGGACAAGATCTGGAATATGGGGCGGCGCTATTCCGTATGGCCCATGATGTTCGGCCTTGCCTGCTGCGCCATCGAAATGATTTGCACCGCTGCCAGCCGCTACGACTTGGCGCGCTTCGGCATGGAAGTGATGCGCCCGAGCCCTCGCCAATCCGACTTGATGATCGTCTCCGGCACAGTGACCAAGAAGATGATCCCGCAAATCGTGCGGCTTTACAACCAGATGCCAGAGCCGAAATACGTGCTCTCAATGGGTGCTTGCGCCTCGGGCGGCGGGCCCTTCAAGGAAGGCTACAACGTGGTATCTGGCGTCGACCAATACGTTCCCGTTGATGTGTACGTCCCTGGGTGCCCGCCAACCCCACAGGCTTTGCTGCACGGCTTGATGAAGCTGCAAGAGAAAATTGACAGCGAATCGATCACGAAGGTTCGCTGGTATCGCAAAGATGAGATTCCCGCGATCCCGGTTCCCCTGCTTGGCCCGGACATCATCGACCCGCGCGACAATGCGCTGATCAAAGAAGTCGCCAGCAAGCCGGTTGCAGCCCCTGCGGCTCCCGCCGCACCAGCGCAAGCTGCACCCGCAGTGCAGGCTGCACCCGCCGCCGAAACCGAAGGAGGCGCAAGTTAATGGCTGGTCAAGCTCCTGCCCCTGCCGCGGCGCCAGCGCCGCCAGCTGAAAAGACGGAACTCGAAAAGCGCTTTCCGGATGCAGTGAAGCGCGACACGCGCGCCGGTTACGAAGGACACATTATTGAAAGCGCCAAACTTCGCGACGTGGCTCAGTCCATTCGCGACGAGATGGGTTACGACTATCTTTCCTCCGTGACCCCGGTGGACTACTACAGCGATGCTCCCAATGCAAATAACTTCATCGAAGTTGCTTATCACTTGTACAAGTCCACGGGTGGGGGAGCGCTGGTCTATAAGG
>JBOGUK010000218.1:0-2364 GCA_050695915.1 Anaerolineales bacterium | reverse complement strand
CCGCCGCTCTGCTTCTTGTGGCGGTATTCGGACTTGCCGGTGCGCGTGATAGTTTCCAGGTAAGGAACATCGGGCTGGTGGATATCCAGTCCCACCTGGAACTTATCCGCAGCGCGACGGATGGCCACCTCGATGTGTTGGTCGCCCATGCCCTGCAAGATAGTCTGCTTCGTGGCCGGTTCGTTATGCCACGAAAGGGTCATGTCTTCTTCGGCGAGCCGGCTGAGCGTGGGACCCATTTTCGCTGAATCTGCCTGCGTTTTTGGGGTTACGGCAACCTGATAAAGCGCGGACGGATATTCAGCTACCGGAAGCATCAATGGGTGACCCTTATCGCAAAGTGTGTCCCCAGTGCCTGTCTCGCTAAGTTTCGGCACTGCGAAGATGTCTCTGGCATGAACGGCCTTTACTGGCATCTGCTCCTTGCCGCGGATGACCGCCAGGCTGCCCAGGCGTTCTTCAATTTCTTTATTTTGATTCCAGACGCGGCTGTCCGATGTGAGCACGCCGGAATACACACGCCCATAGGTGATCTTGCCCACATAAGGATCGGCAGTGGTCTTCCACACATAAACCGCCAGCGGGCCGGCGTCGGACGCTTGCAACTGCTCCTCGCCGCCCTTGCCTCGGGCCTTGACGGGATCGGCTTGCACGGGCGATGGCATCAGCGTGATAAAGGCTTCCAACAATTGCGAAATACCAACCTGATCGCTGGCATCTGCGGCGAAGACGGGGATGAAGATGCCGTTGCGCACAACCCCCTGCAACCCCTGCATGATCTCTTCGGCGGTGAGTTCGCCGGTTTCCAGATACTTTTCCAGCAACTTATCGGATCCTTCGGCGGCCGCTTCGACAAGCTGCTTGCGCGCCGCGGATGCTGCGTCGACAAGCTCCGCAGGGATCTCAGCGGCGGCTCCGCCGCCAACCGGGAAAGCTTTCATCACCAGTAGATCGATCAAGCCCTGGAACCCGGCGCCTTGTCCCCAAGGAAGCTGAACCGGGATGAGACGTTTGTCAGTGAGGCGTGCAACTGAGTCTTTGGCCTTCTCAAAGTTGGCTGATTCGCGGTGCATCCGATTGATGAGAACAAAGCGCGGCAGTTTGAATTTTTCGCAATAGGTCCAAGCCAATTCAGTGCCTACCTGGACTCCTGCGACCGAGTCGACCACGACCAGTGCGGCGTCGCTGACGCTGAGCGCAGAGATCGTTTCGCCGACAAAATCGGGCGCCCCGGGAGTGTCGAGCAGGTTGATTTTATGATTCTGATATTCGACGGGCAGCACCGCGGTGGAGAGAGAGAGCCGGCGGCGCTGTTCCTCGGCTTCGAAATCCGCAACCGTTGTTCCTTCGCCCACGCTGCCCAGACGGTTGATGGTTTTGGTAAAAAACAAAAAAGCCTCGCCCAGCATCGTTTTTCCTGCGCCGCTGTGCGAGACCATGGAGATGTTGCGGATATTTTCAGTGGTGTATTCTTGCATGGTTAGCTCAACTGTCCGATCTTAGAATTTTCATGGAGAAAATAGTAGCGGGCGAGAATTCTAAGGGAACAAAACGGCTTTGTAAAGGCAAGGCTTGCCGTGGCTTTTTTCCTTGTCTTACCTCGCAGGATAAAACTTCAAGATCGCAGGCGCAAGGTCGGTAAGATCCTTGAGTCCAGCACAAAATTGATCACGCAACGGTTTCGAGCCGACAACCAGGGCCGGAACGGGATTATTTGTATGGTGCCGCGTCGAAAGATCTTCCATATTGCCATGGTCAGACGTGATCAAAATCAACCCCTTCTCATCCTCCCATCCTGCCAATAGACCACCAAGCACTATGTCGAAGTCCTCCAGCAAGCTGATCGCTCCCTGCATATCTTGGTGGTGGCCTGCGTAATCGCTCGGCCAGAATTCGAAAAACGCGAAGTCAAGCGCCTGCACCACCTGCGCCAGTCGGTCGCCAGCTTCGCGTGCGCCGTAAAGCGGCGCGTCCTTGTACCCAAGGGTCTTTCGCCAGCCTTGCCCCGTGAAGTCCACTGAAAACGCCCCGCCCGCGTAATAATCGTCCCCTGTCTTCAGCGGGATGCCGGCGCTCGTAACCGCCAGCGGGATTGAAGAATACAATCGCTTGCCACTTTCTATCGCATCAAAATAGCGTTGTGGATAGGCGTTCAAAAGGGCCGCTTTGTATCCCCGTTCCTGCAGCATTTTGAACAAATTGTCAGCCCGAACAATCTCGGCGACCTTCTTGTTTGGTTTTGGCCCGTAGTGTTCTCCAATCATTTGGGGAACATTCTTGCCAGTAAGCAGAGCCGCCTGTCCGGTTGCAGATTGCGGCAATCCCTCGACCCCAAGACTTGCGTCTAGTTCTATCAGGGTTGCC
>JBOGUK010000217.1:0-4246 GCA_050695915.1 Anaerolineales bacterium | reverse complement strand
AGTGCGGCCTCTCGAAGACTCGCATCGAGACATTAGTGCTCCACGAAGACAGTCGCTGCTACCAGCGCTCCGCGGCGGCGCTGCGCGCCCTCCGCTACCTGCGCCCTCCGTGGCCTGCACTCTATGCCTTGATCTTTGTGCCGCGCTTCATCCGCGACCCGATTTACAATCTGATCGCCCACAACCGCTATCGCTGGTTCGGTCGCATCCCTCGTGGATAAATTCCGTTCGCTCCCCTTCACCACTCGATTATTCCTTCTGGCCCTGGTGCTTCGCCTGATCCCTGTTTTGGCGGCCATCCAGCTGCCCATCGGCCTGGACGATATGTTCCAGTACGACATGCTGGCTCGCAGCCTCGCTGCCGGGGAGGGTTTCCGCTGGTATTCGCAGGAAGATCTCGACCTGGTGCGCAGTTACATTGATGTCGACTTCCAAATGGATGGCTACGACCCGCGCGGCATCCTTTCCTCCTTCCGTGCTCCAGCTTATCCGGCGTTTCTGGCCGTGATCTATTCCATCGGCGGGTTGGAATGGCGTTTCTTCGCCGCCAGGCTTGGGAACGCTCTGCTCGGCGCCACCCTGGCGCCAATGAGTTACCTGCTTTCAAAGCGGGTCTTCCCTAAAAATGATCCAGCAGCCCGGTTTGCTGGGTCTGCGCTTGCCTTTTACCCGTTGTTAGTCATTTATCCGCTCGCTTTGGCTACCGAGAATCTGTTCATCCCACTCGTGCTTTTAGGTACCCTGGTTCTCTTGCGCTCCGCGGAAAGCCGACGCGGCCGTGATTTTCTTTTCGCCGGTGCGGTATTTGGACTCGCCACCCTGACCCGATCGGTAATCTTCGCTTTCGTTGGCCTTGCTGCGCTCTGGATCTGGTTTGCGGTGCGCAGCAAGCGGGGTGCGCTGCTGTTCAGCCTGGGTGTGCTTACGTTGATCACGCCCTGGGTGATGCGCAACTCGCTTCTGCACGGGCGTTTCACTTTCATTGAAACCGCCCTCGGATACAACCTGCACATGGGTTACCACCCCCAAGGAACCGGCACCTTCCAATATGGCATCTCGCTCGAACTGATCCCATACCTGGATGATAAAGAACGGGATGACGTTGGAATCCAGGCGGGGCTCGGCTTCATCCGCGATGACCCAGGCCGCGTGCCGTATTTGATGGTTCGCAAGCTGGGCTACTTCTTTGCCCTGGAACGCCGCGCTCTCACGTATTTCTACAGCAATAATTTCTTCGGCTATATTCCCGCCCCCTTACTCCTTGCGATCTTGCTGATCTTTGCTCTCCCATTTGTTTTCATTTCCACGCTCAGTGCCGCGTTCCTGCCGTTTATGCAACGCACGAAAGAGCGAATTCTGCTGCTGTTGCTGCTTGGCGGCTACCTCCTGCCTCACGTCCTGCTGCTGTCCGAGGAACGATTCCACCTGGCGATCGTTCCCGTACTCGCCGTGTTTGCAGGAAGCAGCTGGCAGAAACTCACGGCTGCTCGCCATGCTTCCTCCTCGCTCCGCTCGGCGTCAGCATCCACCCGATCCATGCGATATCGAGCTGCCCTCGCATTCATCCTCGTCGGCCTGCTGTGGTTGAATTGGGGAATGGAATTATGGCGCGACGCCGATAAGCTGGCCCTTTTGTTCGGCCCGGAAGGAAACGTCGCTGGGTTCCCATACTGATGCGTAACCTCTTTACTTTCGACCTCAAGTTCGATCGCGAAGTCGTGGCAATCACCATCCTGAGCACCTTGCTGCTCATGGTGGACTATTACGAGCGCCTCACCCCTTACAAAGTCCTGGATCGCGTTGCGCTCTATTTGATCATCCCCCTGTTTGTGATCATCTTCGCCTTCCGCAAACCGCTGCGCGATTACGGTTTCACCTTCGGCGACTGGCGCGCCGGGCTCGCACTCACCGCCATTGTGATCCTGATCGCTGCGCCGATACTTTGGTTCACCGCGCACAACGATCGCAGCATGGTCGATTACTACGCCTCCCAATGGGGGCCGGCGGCGCCTCTGTTTACGTTCCTCGACCTGATCGGCTGGGAATTCTTTTTCCGTGGTTTTTTGCTGTTCGGCTACGCCCGCGTATTCGGCGCCAACGCGCTCTGGCTGCACGCCGTTCCGTTTGCGCTCGCCCACCTGGGCAAACCCGCCGTGGAAACCTATTCGACGATCTTCGGCGGCTTCCTGTTCGGGTTGGTTGCCTGGCGTTCGCATTCTTTCGTTTACCCCTTTTTCATCCACTGGTTCATCTCCACATTCACCATCTTCGCCGCGGCCAGCGCAGCCCTGCGTTAATCCTCCAGGACTAATTCCGTAATCACCCCGCGGTGGTCGCTGCCGCCGTTGAAATCCGCAAGCCGGGTTTGTGTCGCCTGCCAGTGGTGCGAATAAAAGATGTGATCGATGCGCACCAGCCAGTGCGGGATGATGAAAATGCTGATGTGCGTGAACCAGTCGTCGGGCTCCATCTGTCCCGGAAAGGTGTGACCCAGCCCCCAGCCTGCTTCCCACCAGGCATCGTCCAGCACTTCGTCGATGGCTTTGTAGGCATCGTTTAGCCGCGTTGCGTTGAGGTCGCCGGCAGCGATCAGCGGGCGATGCTGGATTTCTTCGCGGGCGAAATCCACCAGATGATTTACGTCTTCCTCGCGCTGGTTGAAGGTGTAATACACCCAGCGCGGCCAGATCGCGCCGGTCGAGAGTGTGTGGAAATTCACCAGGGTGACCAGCTGGCCGTTCCAGTCCAGCGAGACCACCTGCGGGTCGCCGCGCCAGCGCCCATCCAGCACCACATCCATCGACTGAAGCGGGAAGCGGCTGAAGATGGCCATGCCGCTGGCTCGTTCGCGGGCGTCGATGACCTGGTGCGGATATTCGTCCTCAAGCGCGATGGTCATCAGCGCGGCGAAGTCCGGCGTCACCTCCTGCAGCAGGAGCACGTCGGCATCTTCGGCCTGGATGCTGGCGATCACCTGGTTCGGGTCACCTTTGCGGCCGAGCACGTTGAAGCTCATCACGCGCAGAATGTCGCCTTCAGCTGCGCCGTCCCTCGGCGAGAACAACGGCCCCCATGTCGCGGCGAACACAGCCAGCGCCAGCAATCCCCCGGCCAAGTGAAGCTTGTCCCGCGTTCCAATGGCCACCAGGAGCACGAAGGGCAGCGGTGCGAAGAAGTAAACGGCTAAGGCGTTTGCCAGGCCCAGGTAGCCTGAACCGTCCCCGAAGACCAGGTAAAGCGCGAACCAGGCGGCCAGGAAACCTAAATACCAGCGGCTGATAAGCGTGCCTAAAG
This sequence comes from Anaerolineales bacterium, assembly GCA_050695915.1. Lineage (GTDB taxonomy): Bacteria > Chloroflexota > Anaerolineae > Anaerolineales > UBA11579 > JAMCZK01. The sequence continues at coordinate 952 of JBOGUK010000217.1, read as the reverse complement.
GTGTTCTGATTGCAGTCTCTACCATAGTAGAAGGCTGCCGGTAAGGCAGCGCTCCTAATGCTACCCAGACTAGATTTGGAAAAGATGAGACTAGGCAAGCGAAGTTGCCTTCGCTTTCAAACAGGGACTCGCGTCTGCATGTTTCCTTCGTGTTTGCAGTACTGCCCACAAGTGGCGTACGGGGCGAAACATCCCTCACGCTTGGCTCAGGGCAAGGCTTCGCCTCTACGGCGATCCGACTCGAATTCGGGGGCGGTTCGTCGCGGTGGGCGCGGTTTGGGTATGGTAGGTAGCGCGAGTATTGCGGGACTCGCGGGTAGCCTGGGTAGTTGTGGTAGGTATGGTAGCTGGAAGGCGTCCGGGCAAATTGCCTGTTTGCCCCACATTCTCCCCTGTGAAAGATGTTGTTTCCCATTCGCTTCGCTCAGGGCAAGGTTTTTGGTGTGGGGGTGCGGCAAACATTTGTAAAGTTGTACTTGTTCTCGCGACACGCAGCACCGGTACAACCCTCACGGCTGGCAAGGCCAGCCTCGGGTTGTGTAGTGCTTGTAGCGCGTGTAGCGAGCGTAGTGCTTGTAGCGTTTGTATTTTGGGTAAAGCGGGTCGTTGTGGTAGGTGTGGTAGCCGGAAGGCGTCCAGGGCTACCCCTATGCCATGGCAGGGGAGTGCGGAGAGGAATGTTGCTACATAGGCTGGGTTTTGGGTGGCGGACATTTTGATTTCCCCCTTCGTATTGCCCAATTATGCATGGATTGAGTGATTTGTGGGGAGATTGGCGCCGTTTGTAAAGGTGTTGATGTAAAATCCCTTCCCGCGCCTTCGGCTGGGGATGGGGTTGGTTCCCGGAATTTTCCACTAGTTGTCATTCCGAACGAGAGCGTTTAGCGGTGCTTTTTTAAGCACCGCTGCTCGACGAGGAATCCGCGGAACGCCTCTCATGAAATCACCTGCG
>JBOGUK010000216.1:0-2511 GCA_050695915.1 Anaerolineales bacterium | reverse complement strand
GCCAAAGGGCGCCAAAACGATGACGCCGATTTAGTTGTTCCTGGCTCTCGGTGAACCCGCGTCGGCGGCGGAGGACGCTCACTCGTAAATTTCCCGGAACCGCCGCACAACGCGTTGGCTGATGATGTTGAGGATAAGAGTGGTGGCGAACAAAAACAAGCCAATGGCAAAGATGCTGTTGTAATCAATCGTATCGAAGGACAGATCACCGCCGCTGATCCGCACGATGTGACCCGTCATTGTTTCTGCTGCATGGAAGGGGTTGAACGTGAAGTTAGGCCCGGCACCCGCGGCGATCGCCACCACCATGGTCTCCCCGATGGCGCGCGAGGCGGCCAGGATCACCGCGGCCGCGATACCAGAGAAGGCAGCGGGAACAATGACGCGCAGGGCCGTTTCTAACCTAGTTGCCCCCAATGCATACGACGCTTCTCTCAACGAACGAGGGACCGCATTCAGGGCATCCTCACTGACCGTGCTTATAAATGGCAAGATGAGGATTCCTATCACAATTCCCGCTGACGCCATGTTGTAGATTTGCACCACATCGGCGCCGAAAAGGGCGCGCAATAACGGCGTCATAAAGGTGAGCGCAAAAAACCCGTAAACTACGGTGGGGACTCCAGCAAGCACCTCCAGGATCGGTTTCAGTGTATTCCTGGCTCTGAGGGAGGCATACTCACTCAGATAAATAGCCGTGGCTAGCCCAAGCGGTACAGCCACGAGAATTCCAATGCCAGAGACAATCAGTGTGGCATTCAGCAGCGGCAGGATACCGAAACGCCCGTTATGGGGTTCCCAGGCTGTTCCAGTAAAGAATTCAAATAAGCTCGGATTGATCTCTTCTTGAAGAGAAAGTCCCATCCTGTGAGGGGCTGGCTGGCTGCCCTGGATGCCCCTTTCAACGGTTACCGTTGTCCCGTCAACATTTTGGACTTTGATGACTTCAGCTTCGATGCGGTAAATCCCCTCCCCGATCGGCGCGCCTTGAGTTCCCAGTTCAAAGGTCGTTTGCAGACTGTTGATATCCGCAGCCAGCGGCTTGTTAGTGTTAGACCATTGCTGGCGGCCAAAGAAAAGGAAGGATTCTTTCCCCAGTTCGTAGATGATTCCAGCTGTGGTAAATATCGAGAGGAACCCACACAGAAAAAGAAAACCCTGGATGGCCACCTCGCGCAGGCGAAGCTTCCTGCGCAGGTCAACACTCGTGGCCTGCGTAGTTGCGATACTTTGGTCAGTCATCAGGGATTCGGGTGGTGAGTTTTTAGCAGACGCGAGCGCAAAGTCGAATCTCATTATAACTGCGTCCTTGTGAGTACTTTGGGGCGGCTGATTGGACAAGCCGCCCCAGAAGCGATACCCAAAAAATTATTGCCCCTTTGAGGCATGCTTACATTTCGATGCCCATTGCCGCGTAGAATTTATCCCATGCCTCTTGCAATGCTTCTTCCGGGGCCGGGAAATATCCGACGTCGATCACCTCTTCATTTACGAAGGACAGATAGAAGTGGATGAAGGCGGCGACCTGTGGCTTTGTGTTCATGATCGTGGCATCCGAGTAGATGAACAGCGGGCGGGAAAGCGGATATGTATTGTCACCGGCCGTCTGTTCGTTAGGCTCTACGCCGTCGATGTTCAGCGGCTTGATGATGTCCGTATTCTCGACGTAGTAAGCAAACCCGAAGAAGCCAACCGCATATCGGCTGCCTTGCACGCCCTGGACGAGTACGTTGTCGTCTTCACTGAGCTGAGTGTTTGAGGCGGCTAAGATCTGAGTCTCATCTTCGTCGAATACATGCTCAACGAAATAGTCGAAGGTGCCGGAATCCGTTCCGGGGATGAAGCGCAGGATCGGTTGCGCTGGCCATTCGGGGCGGACATCAGACCAATTCGTTGCGGAGCCGAAGATGAGCGCGAGTTCCTCGGTGGTCACATCAGTAACGAAATCGTTTTCGGTGCTTACCACCACAGCCAGGGCGTCGGTGCCTACGCGGAATTCGATGGGCGTGCGGCCAATGGCCTCGCAATTGACGATCTCATCTTCGTTTATCGCGCGGCTAGAATTGGCAATGTCGCTGTCGCCATCCACGCAGAAGCGTTCCAAACCGGCGCCGGACCCGATGCTGTCCACAGTGATATTGCCAACGAAACCTTCATCGCGGAAGCGCTCAGCCATGCGCTCGGTGAGCGGGAAGACGGTGGAGCTGCCCGCGGTGATGATGTCTCCGCTGACGTTCAGCGGGCTGAACTGAGCCATCGGATCTTCGGCCGCCGGCTCCTCGGCTGCCGGGGTTTCAACCGGCGCCGGAGCGCAGGCTGCCAGGATCAGGCTCGAGAGCACGAGCATGCCCAGCAAAGTTTGAATCTTGCGATTCATAGACTTTTCCTCCTTAGGGAAAATAGAGAGTTGGATTTTCATATGTGAATGCTAGCACCCAGCCGTTAAGGAACGCGCGCATCATGTTTAAGGATTTGCAAACGAATGGTTAACGAAGCTTTGGAGGATAAACG
>JBOGUK010000215.1:0-3501 GCA_050695915.1 Anaerolineales bacterium | reverse complement strand
ATCCTCACGTTCAATCTCTCCAAAAGTCGATCCAGCGCGGCGATGTAGCGGATCTGCGCTTCGGGTGAGGCTTCCCACGCCGTCTCCAAACCGAGGTCTTCGCCAGGCCAACCGGTTTCCGTGATGGCAAGCGGCTTGCCACCGATTCGGTCGATTAGGGGGTCCAGATAGGCATCGGAAATGTCCTCCGGCGTTGGGACGCCCAGCCAGGGATACATGGTGATCCCAACCAAATCCACCCTTTCCAGATCGTGTGACTCCAGGGCACCCCATTGTGTGGTTGTCCATTGATTGAATGTTCCCTGTCCCGATAGACGCTCATATTGGAAAATCGGTCCTACCTGAGTTGATGGCGAAGCGCGTTTTATCGCGTCATAAGCTTGGTTGTAGAACTCGACCCAGCGCGCATAATCATCGGAATTGCTAATGTAATACGCGTCGCTCTCATTCCCAATGAAGATGAAGGGGGGCTGATATTTCTCGGCAAAATCGACGAGCATTTGCTCGAACAGGCCTTTGGACTCGGAATTGCTCCAATCATCCAACGGGGTTATCCGGAACGCTGATATGCACATTTCCATCGTCCGAACGCCAACCGAAGACGATGATCGGGATAAACCCATAGATTTCGGATTGTTCCATGATGGCATTGGCGGTCTGTGGGATTTCCCCGGCATCGGTCCCGTTTGCAACATCTTCACGCCACGCCCCATTGAACATTACGCCGCCGCCCGGAAGCTCCGCGACCTCTTGCAAGAATTCGGGAAAGCGGCTGTAGTCAGCCGGGAAACCAAGCGGGGAGATCCCGTATCCCCTGACAACGGAGGTCGCGCGGATGAGGGGTTCCGAAATGCTCGCCTGTGGTTGGCCGCAGCCAACAATCAACGCAATAATCAATACAAAGTTTCTTGGACGCATATCTTGGGTCCACCTGAGAACGTAGTTTAGTCTCTGTGGTGGTGCTGACCTGGTGACCCTATATAAACTACAATAATTCCATGAAGGAAGCCAGCGTTTTAGACTACATAAAAAGCCGCCTGGGGCTCGAGATAAGTCCACGGCTGCCGGCCCCTAAAAGAAAGAGTCGCGGGCCTACAAAGAAGGCTTCCTCGGTCTCAGATGTTGGGCGGCTAATTGCGAAACCGGCTGTACTGGCGCTGGCGGTTTTGCTTACCGGCTATGTCCTTGCGAGACTCCCGCGGATGCCCCGCGAGGCGGATTACTCTCTCGTGTTTGTGTTCTGGATCTGCTCTATCCTTGCTTACTTTTTCGCCGTCGCTGGCTTGCCAAAATTACGTATGCCGCGCATCCCCAGATTGCGCGGGGAACCAATTGTCGTTTTGGTGATCCTGATGGGCATCACCTTGGCGGGATTGTTCCTGCGCATCTGGAACTTAGAAACGATTCCATTTGTATTAAGTGGCGACGAGGCCTCTCAGGGATTGGAAGCAGTTGCCGTTCTGGCTGGGAGAATTCGCAATCCTTTCTCCACCGGTTGGTATTCCGTCCCCACCATGAATTTCTTCCTGTTCAGTTTCCCCATTAGGTTATTCGGCCAAACTCAGTTTGCGGTCCGCCTCCCGGCTGCGATCCTGGGCGCGGCGACAATACCGTTGGTGTTTCTGCTCGTCCGGAGCTTGGCAGACAAATATATGGCCCTTGCTGCGAGCTTGCTTGTGGGCACCTACCATTATCACATCCACTACTCTCGTCTGGGGGCAAACATGATCTTCGACCCCATGCTCGCTGTTTTAGCTTTGTTCTTCCTTCACCGAGGGATTGGACGCACCAATAAGTTGGACTGGATTCTCGCGGGGCTTGTTTCTGGACTTGCCTTTTACCTGTATGCAGGCGCAAGGTTCGTGATTATCCTTGTTGTTTCCATCCTGTTGTACACCGCCTTCACCGAAGGGAAATCATTCTTTCGGAAATCGTTGCCCGGGATTGGTCTCATGTTTGGGGCTTTTCTTGTGTCCGCAGCCCCAATGCTGCAATATGCCTTGCGTTTCCCTAATGATTTCAACGCACGGATCAATCAAATTGGCATTATCCAAAGCGGTTGGCTATCGCGTGAGGTAGAAATCACAGGGAAAGCTGCGCTTCAGATCTTGCTCGACCAGTTTCGGCGGGCCGCGCTGGCCTTCAACTACTACCCGGATCGAACCGCGTGGTATGGATTACGCGAACCCCTGCTCGATCCAGTTTTCGGAACCCTATTTATCTTCGGGCTGGCATATGCAACACTCAAAGTGTTACTCCCGCCTCGCCAGCCAAACCTCGTCTATTTCGTAGCCTGGTGGTGGGGGGCTATGTTGCTGGGAGGAATGCTCACCGAGAGTCCGCCTTCCAGCCAGCGCCTGGTTACCCTCGCGGTGCCCGTTTGCTTTTTTATCGTTCTCGCAGTGTGGCGTCTAACGAAGATGGTTGGCCCAGCGCGGCTTCAACAGGCTTTGACCGCGGTCGCAGTCGTTGCCTTTGCGTGGATCAGCCTTGGAACTTACTTTGTTGAATATTCACCCCAACGAATCTCCGGTGGAAGTCGGGCCGAACTCGCTACCGCTATCGCTCCGTTGCTTCGTGAATACGCACCAGATCATCGCATCTATTTCGTGGGAGCGCCGTGGATGTATTGGGGATTTTCCACGAACCCTTATTTAGTGCCCAATGCGGATGCTGTCGACATCACCGACCCATTGACAGCACCAATAAATCTGGACGTGATCTCGCCGGAAAAGGGGGCAGTTTTCATCATTTTGCCTGAGCGCATTGAAGAGCTTCAATTCGTTCTCGCCACTTTTCCGGATGCTTTCGTGCGGGAGATTCATAGCGATAGTGCATGGAACATGTCTGTAACTCTGGTCATTATTCCTGCAACTCTATAATGGCAACAAAACGTAAATCTCAGAAACAAGCGAGTCGGATGCGCGAAAGAGGCGCAGCCTCGCCTCGACCAAGAGGTTTTCCTCAGTCGCTCATCCGCTTCGCTGCAACCGTCGGATTGCTTTCCTTTGGCGGGTTCAGTTTGTGGCGAGCCTTTGAAAACACGCCTGCCATGCCGCCACCTACCTCAGCAATCCTCTCAGTCGCGATTGCTGCGGCGCTCCTTCTTTTTGATGATTATGCAACCATGCCGCGGAAGGCGCTGACAAAGATCGATTCCAGAAAGATAGACCGTCAAGAGAAAATCTTGAGGAACACACGCGAGAATCGTAAGCTGCTGCGTGAGGTCACTAAGCTGAGAGAAGAAAATGCCAGGCTAAAGGAAATGTACGCGGATATTAGTTTGGAATATAGCAGGCTTAAGAAACGGCGCGGCAAGAAGTGAATCTGAGCGATGCCTGCTAAATATCTAGGCGCCCTTCCTTGAACTCGTTTTGCCGGTCGAACAATACAAGGTAGCCGTCCCTTAGCACATTACGCGTTCCGGGATCCAGCGGTGTTGCGGTCCAGTCTTTCCGTGCGAAGCCGAATTCTATTTCTTTCCCGTCTTCGTAATAAACC
>JBOGUK010000214.1:0-11220 GCA_050695915.1 Anaerolineales bacterium | reverse complement strand
GCGGCGGCGTGTACAACAATTACGCCATCTTGCAGGGCGTGGACGAAGTGGTCCCGGTGGACGTTTACGTGGCCGGTTGCCCCCCGCGACCTGAGGCATTGATCCACGGCATCATGACGTTGCACGAAAAAGTGAAGGGCGAGAAGATCAAGGAATGGGCTTGATATGAACGGCTCTCTACAAGCTATCGTTGCTGATTTGGAAAAAGCCTATAACGCAAAAGGAAGCGATTTCCGCGGGCAGGCAAGCGTAAGCGTTCCCCCGGAAAATACCGTCGCAGCTGCGAAGGAGCTGCGCGACAAGCACGGGTTTGACATGCTGGCTGCGCTCAGCGCAGTGGATTACTGGCCGCAGTTGGAACCGCGCTTCCACGCGGTTTATCAATTCAAGAACATTAAACAAAAGTTGAGGCTTGAGGTGCGCGTACCGCTGAATGGCAACGACCCGGAATTAGACAGCATCATCGAAGTCTACCCCAATGCGAATTGGCACGAACGCGAGCTGTGGGACATGTTCGGTTTCAGAATTAAGAATCACCCGGACCTGCGGCGCATTCTGATGCCGGAAGAATGGGTCGGGCATCCTCTGCGCCGGGATTATCCACTGGGTTATGAAGAAGTGCAGTTCAGTTTTAACTTCCGTGAGATCGATGAACGCAAGCCACGTCCGAAAGATTGAGCTGGAATGACCACGTTGCAGCAAATCGAAGTCACTACGGAAGACCTGCGCAATCTGGTTTCGAATCGCGCCATTGAAGGCGATACCGTCCTCCTGAATATGGGCCCGCAGCATCCGAGCACGCACGGCGTGCTGCGCCTGCTGCTCGAACTGGATGGCGAGATCGTGGTGAACTGCATCCCAGATATTGGTTTCCTGCACACCGGCATCGAAAAGAACATCGAAGCCAAGCAGTACGAAAAAGCCGAGACCCTCACAGACCGCCTGGATTATTTGAATACGATGGGTAACAACCTCGCGTATTGCCTGGCTGTTGAAAAGCTTGTCGATCTGGATGTTCCGGAACGCGCCCAGGCCATCCGCGTGGTCTTCACCGAATTGCAGCGTATTGCGTCCCACCTGGTGTGGCTCGGCACCGCCGGACTCGACTTGGCGGCGATGTCTATATTCTTATACTGCTTCCGTGAGCGCGAGCGCATTTTGGACATTATGGAAATGTGTTCAGGGCAGCGGATGATGACCACCTATTTCCGCCCGGGAGGCCTCTGGCGAGACGTGCCCGAAGAATTCGAACCCGCGGTGCGCGCTTTCATCGATAGCTTCCCCAAGCGCATCGAAGAATACGAAGGCTTATTGAGCAACAACCCGATCTTTCTGGATCGCACCAAGAACATCGGCAAGCTCTCAGCTGAGGATGGCATCCGCTGGGGGGTAACAGGCCCTTCGCTGCGCGGTTCAGGTGTGGCTTATGACCTGCGTAAGGAAGAGCCCTACTCGGGTTACGAGCAATACGATTTTGACATTCCTACTGAAGATGGCGGCGATGTATATGCGCGCTATGCCGTGCGGATGCGCGAACTGCGCGAGTCCCTCAAAATTGTGAGGCAGGCTCTGGAAAGGCTACCTAAAGGCCCTGTGCGCAGCAACAACCGCAAATTTGTCCCCCCGCCGCGTTCGGAGTTGGGGACGAGCATGGAAGCCGTGATCCATCATTTCAAGTTGTGGACGGAAGGGTTTCCGGCGCCCAAAGGCTCGGTATATGTCCCCGTTGAATCCCCACGCGGGGAATTAGGCGTTTTCCTTGAAGGAGACGGAGGGCCGAAACCGCTGCGTTGCTATTGGCGCACGCCTTCGTTCGTCAATTTGCAGGTCCTGCCGATGCTGTCAAAGGGTCGCTTCGTGGCTGACCTAGTAGCGATCATAGGGAGTATCGATATCGTTCTGGGGGATGTGGATCGGTGAACGCATTGATCCAGAAATACAGCGGCGAGATCGAGACTGTTCTCGCCAAATACCCAGCTGACCAGAAGCGTTCTGCGGTGATGCCCCTGCTTTACATTGCCCAGCGTGAGCGCGGATACGTGGCGCGCGAGCAGCTCGACGAGATCGCAGAGATCCTGGGCATCTCGTCCACTGATGTCGCTTCCATTGTGGGGTTTTACACGCTTTACCATAACAGCGAGGGCGGCAAATACCGCATCCAGGTGTGCAATGACCTACCCTGCGCGCTGCGCGGCGCCGATCAATTCTTGAACGGCTTATGCAAACGTCTTGAGGTGCAGCCTGGCGAGACCACCCCAGATGGTTTGGTGACCGTGGAGGCGGTGATGTGCCTGGCTGCCTGCCACCGCGCGCCGATGTTCCAGGTGCAGAGTCATAATGAAATCACCTATCACGAAGATCAAACTGTAGAGAGCGCGATGCAGCTTGTGGAATCCTGGCGGCAGGTGAACGGGCATGAGTGAACTGATCCTGCTTCGCCACCGCGAAATTCCCAACATCGACCAGCTGCCGATATATCGGCGGAATAAAGGCTTCGAGACATTCCAGCGCGCGGTAGCGAGCATGAAGGCGGACGGGGTCACCGAGATCGTCAAAGCATCGGGACTGCGCGGTCGTGGCGGCGCTGGCTTCCCAACTGGAATGAAATGGTCGTTCATCGATAAGAATAACTGGCCTCACTACGTCGTGGTGAACGCAGACGAATCGGAACCGGGCACTTTCAAAGATCGCGAAATCATGGAAAGCAACCCTTTCCAATTTCTGGAAGGCGTGATGCTCTGCGCCTACGCGATCGGGGCCAATGCTGCCTACATTTATTTGCGCGGCGAATTCTGGCAACTGGCCGCCGAGCTTGATAAGCACATCGAATATTTGGAACGCGAAGGATTATTGGGCGACAAGTTATTCGGCACGGAATACAACCTCCGCATTTATACGCACCTGGGAGCAGGCGCTTACATCTGCGGCGAAGAAACCGCGCTGCTTGAATCCCTGGAAGGGAAACTCGGGCAGCCGCGCTTGCGCCCACCGTTCCCACCCTCCTTTGGCTTGTATGGTAAGCCGACAGTGGTCAACAACGTGGAAACCCTGGCAAATGTGCCACTGATCGTTGAGCGCGGCGCAGAGTGGTATCGCAAATTCGGGACTGAGAAAAGCCCGGGAACCAAAGTATTCAGCTTGTGCGGAAATGTTGAGAAACCAGGCAATTACGAACTGCCAATGGGCGCAACATTTCGCGAACTGATTTTCAATCATGGCGGCGGGATCCCAAGAGGGCGTAAGGTGAAAGCCATCATGCCAGCAGGCGCGTCGTCTTCATTGATCGTTGCCGACGATAAAGCCTTGGATACTCCCATGGATTATGAGAACGTGCCCAGTGTAGGAGCGCAGCTGGGTTCGGCTTCCATTATTGTGATCGACGATTCCGTAAACATGGATTGGCTGATCAATAAAACCGTGCGCTTCTTTAAGCACGAGTCTTGCGGTAAGTGCACACCGTGCCGCGAAGGCACTTATTGGATGCGGCACTTGACGGAACGCATCCATCATGGGCAAGCCACGCAGGAGGATGTGATCCTCCTGCAGGATGTAGCCAACGGCATCAAAGGCAAATGCCTTTGCGCGCTGGGTGATTTCGCCACGGAAGCAGTAACCTCTGCGATTCAGAGATTCCCCGCGGATTTTGAAGCTAAAGTGTCATCCGCGGTTACGGTACCCGCTCAGGTAGGCTGATCGAGATCAACATGGCAGACGTTGTTGCGACGCAGACAGAACAAAAGCTGGTCACGCTGACGATAGACGATAGGCAAGTCAGCGTTGAACCGGGCACGCTGATCGTCGATGCCGCCAAGCGCGCGGGCATCGATATTCCTGTCTTTTGCTACCACCCGAAGATGGAACCCGTGGGCATGTGCCGCATGTGCTTGGTGGAATTGGGTCGACCGATGATCGACCGCACAACGGGCCAGCCTGTGCTGGAAGAGGACGACAGCCCAAAGATCCAATTTGGCCCCAAGCTGGAAACCGGCTGCACGCTGCCGGTTGCCGAAGGCATCGTAGTACGAGGCTACACGGAGAAAGTAAAAGAAGCTCGCGACGAAGTGTTGGAGTTTCTCCTTACCAGTCATCCACTGGATTGTCCGATCTGCGACAAGGGTGGGGAGTGTCCGCTGCAGAACTTGACGATGGATTTCGGCCCCGGGCAGAGTCGCTATATCTACGATGAGAAGATTCGGCTGGCCAAGCACCTGCCGCTGGGCGACCTGATCTATTTGGATCGCGAACGCTGCATCCAGTGTGCGCGCTGCACGCGCTTCCAGAGCGAAGTGGTCGATGATCCGGTGATCGGTTTCTCCGATCGCGGGCGCACCCTCGAAATCGTTACCTTCTCCGAGCCCGGCTTCGATTCATATTGGTCCGGGAACACGACCGATATTTGCCCGGTGGGCGCGCTGACCACGACCGATTTCCGTTTTGGCGCCCGGCCTTGGGAACTAAAGCCTGTAGCTTCCATCTGCACGCATTGCCCGGTGAACTGCAACACCACCCTGAATACCCGGCGCGAGGCAAAGGTTGATGGCAAACAAGTGATCAAACGCGTGATGCCGCGCCAGAACGAATGGGTGAATGAGATTTGGATTTGTGACAAAGGACGTTTTGCCTACCATTACACGGAAGCAGGAAACCGTATCAGCCAACCGATGGTGCGCAAGGATGGCAAGCTCGAGCCCGCATCGTGGGACGAGGCCCTTGCGGCTGTATCGGCTCAAGTGAAGAAAGTGGCCAACAAGGTGGTAACCCTGGCTGGCGGACGATTGAGCAATGAAGATTATTTCAACATAAGGCAGTTGAACGACAAGGTTGGCGGCAAAGCGTTGCTATACAGCAACATGGCGGGCGGCGACAGGGTCGCTTCCGTGGGACTAGGGACTGGTAGCAACCTGGGCGAACTTGGGGCAGGCAGGGCCATCCTGGTGATTGCATCTGACCTCGAAGAAGAGGCCCCGCTGTGGTGGCTGCGTGTGAAGCAGGCAGCCGAGCGCGGCGCAACGCTGGTTGTGGCCAACCCGCGGCACACCAAGCTGGACCGCTTTGCCAAGCATCTGGTGAGATACGCTTACGGCGAGGAAGCTGCTGTGATCCATGCGATGCTGGATAGTTTCTCGCCAAAGCGACCGGACCAGCCGGATGCAGTTAAGCGGTTGATTCGTGATAACGAATTGAAGGCCGCGGCGCAGGTGATCTCGCAGGCGGAAAACCTGGTGGTGTTCTATGGCAGCGAAGGGATCGGCCTGCAAGGTTCGCAGATGCTGGCGAATGCCTGCGCGAATTTGCTCATCGCTACCGGGCACGTGGGTCGGGCGAACAACGGATTGGTAGCCGTGTGGGATAAAGGCAACGCGCAGGGCGCGTGGGATATGGGGTTCAAGCCCAGCGAAAGCCTTGCCGCTGAAATGAAAGAAGCTGCACTGCTCTACGTTGTAGGCGCGGATCCGTCCGGTGATGATCCGGAATTGGCATCGGCGGTAGATGCTGCCCAATTCGTGGTGGTCCAGGAGTTGGCTTTGACCAAGACTGCACTGGCCGCCGACGTGGTTTTGCCTGCTCAGGCGTTCACCGAACGCGAAGGCAGCTACACATCTGGCGAACGACGCGTGCAGCGTTTCTATCCTGCGGTTCCGGAACTGGATGGCACGCGTCCCGATTTCGCGATCACCGCTCAAATTGCCTCAGCGCTCGGTCTCGAACTAGAACAAAAGTTGGCGAACCGAGTATTCATCCCGATCGCTGAATCCAACGAAGCCTATAAAGGCCTGGACTATGGCAAGCTGTCTGCTGTGACCGAACAATGGCCGGTTGTTGGAGGAGATGATGTTTATTACGGGGGTACGACTTACGAGAACTCACAGGGCCTCGGCGTCCAGCTCACAAGCGGGGCTGAGCGCGGCCAGAGCCCCGTGCTTTCATTCAAACAACCTGGTGAAACCGCAGCGAGGACAGGTGAACTTATTGCCGTCCCTGTCTCGTTGCTTTATGACCGGGGCAACACAATTGTTCCTTCCAAGTTGTTGCAAAATCGCTTGGGATCCCCTGAAGTCGTTTTGCATCCGGAAGATGCGGAGCGCTTGGGTTTGGAGATGGGAACCCCAGCCAAGGTGACCCTGGACGGGGCAACTTACAACGTTACCGCTTGGATCGACAACAGCGTTCCCAAGGGCACCGCGTTGATCCCGCGCAGCCTGGGCGTTCCGATCAGCGGCCCCGTACCCGTGACGGTGGCGAAGTGACCGTGGACTGGCTGCTGGTGCTCGAGTGGGTTTTGAAGAGCGCCATCTTGTTGGCGATCCTGCTCACGGGATTCGCGTACACAACCTTTTACGAGCGCAAGCTGGCAGCTGCCATCCAGGTGCGCGTAGGGCCGAACCGCGTGGGTCCAGGAGGTTGGCTGCAGCCTGCTGCCGATGGCATCAAACTCATCTTCAAAGAGGAGTTGATCCCGGCTTCCGCGTATCGCGCCGTTTTCATTCTGGCCCCGATCCTTACCGTGATCCCGGCGCTCGTCATCATGGCCGTCGTTCCCTGGGGTGGGGTGCTGGACGTTTTCGGGCGAGCAGTTCCGCTCTACATTGCTGATCTCAATGTTGGGATTCTTTACATCCTATCGGTTGCGTCGATATCGGTATACGGTATCGTGCTTGCAGGCTGGTCGTCCAATAACAAGTATGCAATGTTGGGCGGGCTCCGCTCCTCGGCGCAAATGCTCAGTTACGAGATCGCGCTGGGGCTTGCCTTCGTCGGGCCGATGTTGATCGCGGGATCGATGAGTCTTGGCGAAATTGTCGATGCACAACGTAACATTTGGTTCATTGTGTACCAACCGCTCGGCGCCATTATTTTTTATATCGCCATGCTGGCAGAGGTGAACCGCGCCCCGTTCGACATGCCTGAGGCCGAACAGGAGCTGACCGCTGGATATCACACCGAATACTCCGGCATGAAATTTGCCCTGTTCTTCATGGGTGAATACATCAAGATGATCGCGGTGAGTGCCATTTTTGCCTCGTTATTCCTAGGCGGCTACCGTGGACCCTTTGTCGACCAATGGCCGCTTCTTGGGCCAGTTTATTTGCTGGCGAAGATCATTGCGAGCTTAGGCATCATGATCTGGATCCGGGCCACCTTGCCGCGTTTGCGATATGACCGCCTGATGGCCTTTGGCTGGAAAGTGCTGCTGCCGCTCTCGTTGCTGAATGTATTTCTTACCGCGGTGGTCATCGTAGCGTTGGGGTTGTGATGTTACGAAGTCTGCTTGAAGTCCTCCGCGGCATGAGCATCACCTTCAAATCCATGTTTGAAGGGCCGGTGACCTATAAATATCCCGAGGAAAAGCGCCCAGTGCGGCAGCGTTTCAAAGGGCGGCACCAGCTCAAGCGCTATGACAACGGCCTCGAGAAGTGTATTGGCTGCTCGTTGTGCGCTGCCGCTTGCCCGGCGGACGCTATCTTTGTCGAGGCGTCCGAGAACACAGACGAACGCCGTTTTTCGCCCGGCGAGCGGTACGCCAGCACGTATGAGATCAACATGCTGCGCTGCATCTTCTGCGGCTACTGCGAAGATGCCTGTCCCACTGAAGCGATAATCCTAGGGGATAACTACGAACTCTCCTTCACCGACCGTTCGCAATCGATCTACACGCGTGAGTTGCTGCTCGATCCTGTGCCGCCAGGCGGCAAGCCCACTCCGCAAAAGGTTGAGCCCGGATTATTCGACCGGTCCATCCCAGTGATGGAAAATCCGAAATGACGGTCGACCTGATCATTTTCTTTTCCTTGTCCGCTGTTGCGGTCGGCGCCGCGCTCGGCATGCTTTTCAGTCGCAACGCCGTCTATTCCGCGCTTTTCCTTATCCTCAATTTTGCGACGGTGGCTGTATTTTTCCTGCTGCTCGGCGCGCCGTTCATCGCCATGGCGCAGGTGACGGTTTATGCGGGCGCCATTATGGTGCTCTTCCTCTTTGTCATCATGCTTCTCGGCGCGGAGCAAATCCGCGGCCGGCACCGCGGCGGATGGCAGCGCCCGGTGGCGGCCCTGTTCACCATCGTCCTACTGGTTGAAAGTCTGTATTTGATTTTTGCGCGCAGTGATCTTGTTGGCGTGGTGCAGCCGGTTGCTTCCGGCTACGCCAGTCCGCAAGCGATCGGTGAAGTGCTGTTCAGCGAATTCCTACTCCCCTTTGAGATCACATCCGTCCTGCTGCTGGCGGCCATGGTGGGCGTGATCGTGATGGCGAAGGATGAGAAGAAGGAACAGGCTTGAGGCTATGGTTCCCGTCTCTTATTATTTTGCGCTTTCTGCAATCCTGTTTGCCCTCGGTGCGATGGGGGTACTTATTCGGCGGAACGCCATCATTATTTTCATGTCGGTGGAATTAATGCTGAATGCGGCCAACTTGCTGTTTGTCGCCTTCGCTCGAGTTTACGAATCGCTGACAGGGCAAATCTACGTGTTTTTTGTCATTGCCGTGGCCGCGGCCGAGGTAGCCGTGGGGCTCGCCATCATTGTGGCCATCTTCCGGACCAAGCAAAGCATCGATATCGATGCGATGAGCAGTCTCAAGGGATAGGGATGGAAACGTTCAATCTCGTTCCCTGGATTGTTTATTTCCCGGTGATCGGCATGTTGATCAACCTGGCGCTCGGGCGCCGTTTGGGTGAGCGCGGGGTTGCCATCACGGCGATTGGCGCCTCGATAGGTGCGCTGGTGATCTCGGCGATGCAATTCTTCGCACTGCGTGCCCATCCCGAAGGCGTGGTGGTGGTGGGTGTAGCGGATTGGATAAGCATTGGTTCCCTCAGTGTGCCTTGGATGTTCCGCGTGGACACGCTTTCCGTCACCATGATGCTTGTGGTTTCGGGCGTGGGTACCTTGATCCACCTCTATGCCGCCGGCTATATGTACTACGATGTGCGCTACAAAGAGGATCCCGGGAGCTACGCGCGCTTCTTTGTTTACTTGAACCTCTTCATCGCTGCCATGATGATCCTGGTTGGGGGGAACAGCTACCTGATGCTCTTCGTGGGTTGGGAGGGAGTGGGGTTGTGTTCATTCCTCCTGATCGGGTTTTGGTACACACGCAATCCCGACGGCAAGCGTGGGCTGGAGAATTCGCAGGCAGCCAAGAAGGCGTTTGTGGCGAACCGCGTCGGGGATTTCGGTTTCCTGCTTGCAATATTCGCCATTTTCTGGGCCTTTGGCTCACTGACATTCGACGATGTGCTTCCGCATGCTGAATCCGTAGCGTCAGGCATTATTCTTTTCGTAACCATCATGATGCTGCTGGGCGTCACGGGGAAATCCGCCCAGCTGCCGTTATATGTCTGGTTGCCGGATGCCATGGCGGGCCCAACCCCGGTCTCTGCGTTGATTCATGCGGCAACGATGGTCACCGCAGGTGTTTACTTGGTGGCGCGCTCAGCACCTCTATTCGCCGCCGTACCAGCGGCTCAGGCGACGGTTGCCGCAGTTGGCGGGCTCACTGCGTTCTTCGCCGCCACGATCGCTGTGGGCCAGTATGACATCAAGAAAGTTCTTGCCTATTCCACGATCAGCCAGCTTGGCTTCATGGTGGCAGCTGTGGGAATGGGCGCATTCGTGGCTGGCATGTTCCATTTGGTCACTCACGCATTCTTCAAGGCCCTTTTGTTTCTTGGATCTGGGTCAGTGATCCTGGCCCTGGAGCGCGCGTATCACCCGCTGGGTTCTCAGCAGGTCGAGAAGAAAAGGCACAAGGAAGACGGGCATTTTGACCCACAGGATATGCGGCTGATGGGCGGCCTACGGAAGCGCATTCCGCTTACCTTTCGTGTCTATGCAATCGGCGCACTGGCGCTGGCTGGAATTCCGCCGCTGGCTGGGTTCTTTTCAAAGGACGAGATCTTGGCAGATGCCCTGCACGAAAACTTCGCAGTATATATCCTGCTGACGGCGGCCGCGTTCCTGACAGCGTTCTATGTTGGGCGGCAACTGTTGCTGGTTTTCTACGGTGAACCGCGTTCGCATGCTGCGGAAAAAGCCATTGAGAGTCCACCACTGATTACAACGCCGTTAGTGATTCTGGCTGCGCTGTCGCTCATTGGCGGTGTGATAAATCTTCCGGGCGCTCATCCGCTAACGAGTTGGCTGGAGCACACGCTAGGCGAAGAATTCGCCCGTCCGACCGAGTTCAATCTAGCGGTTGCGCTGGTTTCGACAATCCTTGCGCTGATGGCGCTTTACCTGGCGTGGTTTGTCTACAGCCGTGAAACCCTTAAAGCCGATTCGCGTGATCCACTCGAGGCTCGATTGGGGCGCGCCTTCACCGGTATGGAAAACAAATGGTGGGTGGATGAGTTCTACAACTGGCTCATCATCCGTCCCTACCAAAATATCGCCAAGACGTTGGCGGAAGATATCGACTGGGGATTCTGGCACGATTGGGTGCACGACAGCGTGCTTGCAAGAAGTTTCCGTCGTTTTGCGCGCTTCCTGGCCGAACCGTTCGATCTTGGCGTGATTGATGGGATTGCCAATGGTTTGGGGGCGATCGCCACCAGTTCGGCCAAGGGATTGCGTTTCTTCCAGACTGGCTTTGTGCGTAACTATGCGCTCGTCACCTTCATGGGCGTGGTGATCATGCTCGGATATCTGGTATTTTCTAGTTGAGGATGGAGATGGATTTTTTATTGCAACCACTGAACATTGTCACATTCTTCCCGTTACTTGGTGTGCTTGCGCTGCTGTTTATGAAGGAGCGTGAAGACCTGAGTCGCTGGGTTGCACTCGTTACCTCCCTGATCACTTTCGGGATTTCTTTGTGGGTGCTGGCTCTGTTTGATGCTAACAATCCTGAGTTGCAACTGCTCATCAACGTCGAGTGGATCAACGCGGCGGGCTGGAATATCCGCTATGCGATGGGCGTTGATGGATTGAGCATTTTGCTGCTCCTGCTCACGACCTTCCTGACGCCCATTTCGATCCTTTCCACCTGGAAAGCCGTCCAGGAACGCGTGCGTGATTTCATGTTGTTCTTCCTGCTGCTGGAAGTCGGGATGGTGGGTGTGTTCCTGGCTCAGGATCTCTTCCTGTTCTACGTGTTTTGGGAGTTCACTCTGGTGCCCATGTATTTCTAGATCGGTATCTGGGGCGGCGACCGACGCATGTACGCGGCGATCAAATTCTTCCTGTATACGATGGCGGGCTCCATTTTGATGCTGCTGGCCAT
>JBOGUK010000213.1:0-8753 GCA_050695915.1 Anaerolineales bacterium | reverse complement strand
CCTTGATGCAAGGTGTAACTGCTGGGCACAATGTATTCCTGTGTCGGCGCTGGTGTTGTGGTAGAAGTGGCTGCTGTGGTCGGGCTTGCGGCTAACGTGGTGGTTGCCCCACCCAGCCCTAAGGTTCCCGTCGGCTCATCAGGCGCTTTGTTGCCGCCAGCCAAAGCCGTTTGTGTTGCTATCGTACTGAAAATGGATTCAAGCGGGTCTTGGGTGGCGTCTGGCAAACCTGAGGGCGATACGGAGCGGGTGCATGCCGCAACGCCGAACAGAATCACTAAGGGAAACAAATATTTATTCATTATTCTTCGGAACATCCATTCGAATCGAATGGGTGATACTAGCATATCGAAAATTCAGCGTCAAGCAGAGCAGAGCTCGAATATCAAAAACCCTCATTTATAATGACGGCCATTATGGCTAATCTTAATCTCCCTTCAACAATGGCTGACGTGCGCCCGTCCTTACCGGATTTGGTCACCGGGGCCCGCAATCAGGCACCCTATTTCGCCATCTTGTTATCGGCTACGAAAGGCACTGCGATCAGGGTCGACAACCGCGAAGAACAGATTACCGAGCAAACGCCATCGGAAGGGACTGTTTTGACCGCGTTTGACGGCAAAACGGTTACAGAGCGCGCCGTTGGCGGGTTCGATCGAAGGGATATTGAACGGGAAAAAAACAATCTGATCCAAGCATCCTCGTTTAACTCTTATTCCCATCCGAATGGCGATGAACGCCGTGCCGACTTCGTTACAACATTGGATATCGATCCCCTAAGCCTTTCAACACAGGAAAAACTCGACCGCTGCCGCACTCTTCACGCCCGAGTTAAGGGACTCGACGAGCGTATCGTCAACGCGATTGTTTCCTATGCGGAAGTGAACGAATTTTCGGTCTTTGTGAACCATGCTTCAGATCTTGCCCAGCGAGTCCAACGCATTCGGCTCACCGTTGTCGTTTTCGTATCGGGTTCCGATGGTCAGGTCCGCTACGATTGGACATCGAAATCCGGCACGGCGGGCTGGGAAATCCTTGAGTTTTCTGATGATGAGCTGAAAAAGCTTGTCGCCAGCGCAGGCGCGCTGTTGAGCGCTGAGCGCATCGAGCCCGGGGAATACCAGGTGATCACGGCTCCGGGAGTGAGCGGCACGATTTGCCATGAATCCTTCGGCCACGGCGTCGAGACCGACATGTTTCTTAAGCAGCGCGCCAAGGCTGCATTTTTTATCGATAAAACAGTCGGGGCGCCACTGGTAAATATCTATGACGATCCCAGCCGATCAGGCGGTTTTGGTTCCTATTTTTTCGATGACGAAGGGTGCCTATCCTCTCTTACTACCATTGTTGAAAACGGGGTTTTCAAGCGCGGCATCAGCGACCTTTATTCGGCTACGGCATTGAACATCCCTCGTTCGGCGAACGGACGGCGCCAGGATTTCAGCCGCAAGGCCTATGCCCGCATGAGTAATACGTTCTTTGGCCCCGGAAGCTCTACACTGGAGGACCTCCTGGCGCAGGTCGATCACGGGATTTATCTTGACCGGTGGTCCTCGGGGATGGAAGACCCGCAGGGATGGGGCATCCAGGTTACCTGCCACTACGGACACGAGATTAAGGGTGGCAAGATCACGGACAGAGTGTTTGCACCGATTGGCGTATCCGGCTACGTTCCAGACGTGTTGCAAAGCGTGAGCGCAGTGAGCAACGAACTTGTTCTCGATCCTGGCACGTGCGGAAAAGGCCACAAAGAGCAAATGCCGGTTTCTTCCGGGGGCCCGCACATGCTCCTAAGGGCGCAGCTTGGCTAATGCTCGATAAAATTGTTGCTTCCCTTAAAAGCCGAAAGGACTTGACCGGTTGGTCCCGTTCGCCAGATCAAGTCTCACGGTGCGCAGATCTACTCCGTGGGCAAGGAAACGGAAGCGACGCGTTCCACGGAAGAGGAAAAATACAAGATTGAAGTCTTTCGCCAGACCAAAGGGTCGGATGGCTCGCTGGCGATGGGCAACGGCGAAGTAACTCTGCTCCCCGGCGGCGACACCAGCGGTGCAATTGATCAAGCCTCCGTGGTGGCCAGCATAGTAACGAACCCGGTATACGAACTTCCTGGACTTCAGGCGCTGCCCGATGTTGCGCTGGTGGATGAGGAGTTACAAAACGGCGGAGAAAAGGCCATTATCGCGCTATTAGCCGACACGCAGAATGCAGCCTCAAAGCATTCGGGTATGGAATTGACGTCCGCAGAATGTTTCGCAGAAAACGAAACGACACATTTGGTTAATAGTCGCGGGATCGATGCCCGGCAAGAGGCTACTGCCGTTGAGATCGAATTCGTTTTGCAGAGCCGCACGGATTCGAAGAATTCCGAAACGCAGCGCGAAATGAGACGGCGCCGAATTTCAGACCTCAAAATTCAAGAAGAAGTCGACCTGAGGGCCCGATACACCGTCGATTTAGTAGAGGCCAGTTCATCGCCTGCGTGGCAGGGGCCGGTCGTCATACGTCGCGATGCACTGGGGGTCTTTATGGCTGGCGATGGGCTAACTACCACATTGTTTAGAACTCTCGGGGATGCGTCCTCAAAATACGCTCAGATTTCACCATGGGAAGTCGGGAAGTCCATATTTAGAGGCCAGGTCTCGGGCGACCCCTTCACAGCGTGGGCCAATGGCGGGTTCCCATATGGATCCGTGGCGAATCGGTTTGACCACGAAGGGCTGCCGGGACAGCGTACTGCGTTCGTGGAGGACAACAAGCTGGCGAGTTTTGTCGCCTCGAAACGATACGCCGACTACCTAAAGGTGCGTCCCACTGGAAACTTTGGGGTCATTGAGGTCGCTGCTGGTAAACATCAAGAATCAGAACTGCTGACAGAGCCATACGTCGAAGTTTGCCTTTTTTCCTGGTTCAACCCCGAACCAGTTAGCGGAGATTTCTCGAGCGAGATCCGCCTCGGATATTTGGTCGAAAATGGAAAAGCGAAAGCCTTCAAGGGCGGCCAACTGGTGGGCAATCTTTTGGACGCGCTGGCCAATGTTCACTGGGGCGATGATATGGCATTTCATGGGAATTACTATGGACCTCGCACAGCGAGGTTTAGCGCGTTAAAGGTAGTTGGCGCGGGGAACTGAACCTAACCCGCTACTGCTGGCCTAAACTTGTAGCCGTAGATCAACATCCCCCGTTCGTCTGTCGCCGAGCGCAGCAGGCGGGTCACCATTTCGACCGGCATCCCTATTTTCGCCTTTTGATCGCCCAGGTCAGTGAGTTGGGCGGTAACCAGTGGACCTTCGTCCAGTTTCACCATAGCCAGCGTATACGGCGCCTGCTCGGCGTAGCCTTCGGGCGCTTCGTAAACCGTGGTGTAAGAGTAAACCTCGCCCTTACCGCTGAACTGGAAAAGCTTCTTGGCTTCCTCGCCGCACACGGGGCAAATATCACGTGGCGGGAAGAGCTTGGCATCGCAATTGCCGCAAACCTCGCCCACCAGTGCGTAGCGTTGCTTCTTTAATCTCCAATGGCGCGGGATATCCATGGGTGCTCCTTACAACGAAAACTCTAGCGGTCCCAAGCTATCAAAACCTATCAGTCGTCCGCTAGCTTGAGCACATGCGTCACCGCGGTGGACGCTGGCCCGCCGAGGCTTTGCACCAAGGCTGTCTTCGCACTGGCAACCTGAGCCCCGTCTGCCTGGCCGCGCAGCTGCAAGACGGCATCCACCGCCTGGTAGGCGCCGGTTGCGCCGCCGGGGAAGCCACGGGCTTTCAGTCCGCCAAGCGTGGAAATTGGCAATTCGCCGTCGAGGCGAATGGCGCCATTCTGGGCCCATTGCCAACCTTCGCCGCGCGCCGAGAAGCCAGCGGCCTCGAGCGATAGCGCACTGTAAATCGAGAAGGCGTCGAATAATTCAAAAAAGTCCACATCCTTGGGCATGATCCCGGCCTGCGCGCAAGCGCGCTCAACGGAAAGCCGGGCGGCATTGAAGGTTAGCGGATCGTGACGATCGTGCAGCGCCAGCGAATCGGTAACCGCGCTCGAACCCGCAATCTCAATCAGCGGATGCGGGAATTTCGGAGGGATGAGATCCGGCCGGGTGAGCAGCAAGGCCGCCGCCCCGTCCGCCGCCGGAGCGATATCGAACATATTCAACGGAGCGCTCACAATGGGCGCTTTCGCGTACGTCTCCGGTTTCACCGCCTTCTGGAACATAGCGTTCGGGTTCTGTGCGCCATTGGCATGCGCCGTCAGCGAGAAACCAGCCAGCGCATTTTCGGGTGGATGGAATTCGTGGTTGTAACGCTGCGCCAGCATAGCGGCCTGCGCAGTAAGCGTGAGCCCCTGCTCCGCCTCATAATCCGTGTCGGAAGCCATTGCTAGCGCGGATTCCACCTGGGCGGGGACTTGATCGCTCAGTTTTTCAACGCCGAGTACCAGGGCCGAATCCACCATCCCTGACGCGACCGCCAACGCACCCACTCGCAGGGCCATCGCAGCCGAAGCGCCCGCCGTCTCGATGGTGGCCGCTTCGATTCCGGTCAACCCGGCGAAGTCTGCCAACAGCGCCCCCAGATGACTTTGCCGCGAAAGGGTACCAGCCAGCATATTGCCAACGTAAAGGGCGGTGGGCCGCAGACCTCCGGCATCCTGCATAGCAGCTTCCATGGCCTGGAGTCCAAGCTCACGAATGGAAACGTCCCACTTTTCATTAACCGGGGTTTGCCCAATGCCCGCGATGACGACTTTGTGATTCTTGGTTTCCATCTTATTTCATCGCCAATTTTCCGCGCATGCGCACATATTCGGCGTAATCGACTTCGGTTCGGCGCGCAATGTATTCTTCGGTCGTCGTGGCAAGTTCCGGCCTTCCTTTGATGCTATCCGTAACTCGCAGCACCATAGCGTCAGACCCCGCGCCGGACCCGAAGGACACCAGCATGATACGTTCGCCGGGCTTGGCGATATCCAGTATCGCAGTCAAACCAATTATGGCGGCCCCGGAATATGTGTTTCCGATGCGCGGCACGAGCAATCCGGTTTCGATCTGTTGGGGTTTGAAACCGAGCATCTGCCCTGCACGCTGCGGGAACTTCGTGTTCGGCTGGTGGAAGACCGCGTAGGTGTAATCTTCAGCTTTCGTGTTTGTCGCTTCAAACATTGCCTCACCCGCAGAGGTAATGTGCTTGAAATAAGCGGGTTCACCGGTGAAACGCTGCCCGTGCTCGGGATACTTGGCATATTGCCGCCGCCAGAAATCCGGCGTATCGGTGACGAACGAGTAGGTTGCTTCGATCTCAGCCAGCGACTCCTCGGCAGGGCCCATCACAAACGCCGCGCCACCTG
Source organism: Anaerolineales bacterium (assembly GCA_050695915.1). Classification (GTDB taxonomy): domain Bacteria; phylum Chloroflexota; class Anaerolineae; order Anaerolineales; family UBA11579; genus JAMCZK01. The sequence continues at coordinate 3,410 of JBOGUK010000213.1, read as the reverse complement.
CGCCCGCGGTGTATTCAAGCGCGTCGCCAGGCCGTCCCTGCGCGGTATCCATACCGATGGCCAACGCATAGCGCGCCATATTCGAGCCGATAAAACCCATCGCCGCGACCATGGCTTCCGTGCCGGCTTTGCATGCGAATTCCCAGTCCGCCGCCTGGGTGCTGGGGACTGCGCCGATTGCTTCGGCAACGATCGTCGACGTGGGCTTCACTGCATACGGATGCGATTCGGAACCAACCCAAACAGCGCGCAACTCCTGCGGATTAACCTGCGCGCGGGCCAGCGCATTCCGGGCAGCTTCGATCGACATCGTCACTACGTCTTCGTCAGACCCGGGTACAGATTTCTCCTGAATAGGCAACCCTCCAGTTCCATTCGTCCACACGCGGGCCACCTCGCTGGCAGGGAGCCTGTAGCGCGGCACGTAGGCGCCGTAGCCCACAATCCCGACTGGATTCCCCGGTTTCAGCAAACGGGGTTCGAGATGTTCATGAATTAGTTCGGTCATCTTGTCCACTCCTTGAGCACTTCCTCTGCCCGATCGATCCTTACTTTCTTTTCTTTCACCAGTTGGATCGCCAGTTGATCGATTTGCTCGCCGTGCGCCCCTGCAGCAATGGCGACCTGCCGAGCGTGCAGTGTCATATGCCCGCGCTGGATACCCTCGGTAGCCAACGCGCGCAGCGCTGCCAGATTTTGAGCCAGCCCTACAGAAACAATAATTTCTGCGAGTTCCGCAGCAGTGCTGATCCCCATCAGTTTCAACGCTGCTTGGGCGCTGGGGTGCACTTTCGTCGCACCACCAACGATTCCTACCGCCATCGGCATCTCCAGGATGCCGCGCAGATTTCCATCCCCATCGACTTCCCAAGTACTGAGCGATTTGTATCTGCCTGAACGCGCTCCGAAGGCATGCGCGCCGGCCTCGACGGCACGCCAGTCATTGCCAGTAGCGATCACAACCGAATCCACACCATTCATAATGCCCTTGTTGTGGGTCGCCGCTCGGTATGGGTCTGCCTCTGCGAAAGCCCAAGCTTCGACAATGCCATCGCGCACCCACTCGGCGGAAAAATCGCCAAAAGCCAATTCATCTAGCATGATGGTGCATTCCGCCCTCGCCAGGCGCCTATCGGCCAGATTGCTCAGAATACGCAGGTGAACCCGCCCGCCCGTTAGCTCTTCGATACGAGGCGCCAGGCGCTCACAGGCTGTGTTCACCGCGTTGGCGCCCATGGCGTCGCGCACGTCGTAGATCAGATGCACCACCAGGAATGGACCAATCGGCGAATCAGCAATGCGCCGGACCTCAAGGTCCCGCGCCCCCCCACCCAATTTCTGCAGGACGGGATCGATCCGGGCAGCTTCGGTTAGCAGATTGTTCTTGGCCTTGTCAATCCGCGATGCTGCTCGATCTAAATCCTCGATCTCCAGCACCTGCATCTGGCCGATCATTTCCGGCGCGTCCACTGAGGCGCGGAACCCGCCTCCCAAACGGGCCAGCTTCGCCATAAATGAAGCCCCGGCAACCACAGAGGGCTCCTCTATCGCCATAGGTACGAGCACCTCGCGCCCATTCACGAGGAAATTGAGGGCGAGCCCCAGCGGCAAATTGTGCGTCCCAATCACATTCTCGATCATGGGGTCCGCGTCGATCGGCGACAAACCGCGCTCGTGGAACGCAGATAAATCGTCGGCGGATAAAAATCCAAGCGAGGCCAGCCTGGCGCGCCGCTCGTCAAGCGTGAGGTCGTAGAACCCGGGCATGCGGGAACTGCTTGCGGTCATACGCCCCAATTAAGGCGTAAGCAGGCTATCAGGAACTATCAAACCCGCCCGGGGGAAATCAGGGGATGATTGTACAATTCGCAAAAAATGTCGAGAGGCATAATAGCCCCTCCTGTATAGTGAACCCGTGTTATCCCCCGTGCGCCAAATGACCCGCAGCAAATACAAAAAGAGCCTGCTGCCCGTGCTGGTCTACATTGAAGACCATCTCGATGAGCCCCTCGCGCTGCACGAGCTTGCCGCGCTGGCCGGCTTCTCGCCGCACCATTTCCACCGCGTTTTCCAGCACATCACCGGCGAGGCGCCAAAAGAATACCTGCGCCGCCTGCGGTTGGAGCGCGCGGTGTACCGGCTGAAGGTGAGCCCGGACAACGTATTGAGGATCGCTCTGGACGCGGGTTTCAAGACTCACGAGACTTTTACGCGGGCGTTCACGCGCCAATTCGACATACACCCCTCTGAATTCCGCGCCGTGCTCAAAGGCTATCGCGCTTGCGTGGATGAAGCGCTGGGCACCTACACCTTCGCGGGCTTCAGCAACGAGAGCCCGCTCAACCTGCGTTTCGACCGGCGCAAAGAAACACTGGACGTGAAGCGCATCCCGGGCCGCCAAGTAATCTTCAAGCGCTACACAGGCTACGAGAATTTGCTGGCGCCCAGCAAAAACACGCTGGACCTTTGGCGGGAACTGTTCGATTTTGCCGATCAGCAAGGTTTGCAGTACTCAATGGAAGAGCTGATAGGCATTGCTCACGACGACCCCTACGTCACCGACGTTAATAAGCTGCGCTTCGATGCCTGCTTGCCGGTGAGCGGACCTGCATCCACGAGTCATTCCATCGGCGTTCGCGAGCTGCAGCCGGGTTTGTGCGTGACGCGCCGGCACAACGGCGGGATGGAAGAGATCGTCAAGACCTTTGCCTTCATCGGTGTCGAGTGGCTGCCGGCGGACGACCACAATTTGCGGGTTGCCCCACCCTTTGAAATCCATCACTGCGAGCAACGCGGCGGACGACTGGAGCGCGTCTATACGGAAGCCTGCGTGCCTTTGGAACCCTAACAAGAAATCGAGATGACAGGAGAAGTATGAACGGATTTGAACTGAGCGAATTCATCAACAAGCCGCCGAAGGAAGTTTTTGACATACTCGCCAATCCCGAGAACGGCGCCAAACTGGTAGACAACATCAAGGAGAGCAAAAAGATCACGCCCGGACCGCTCGGGGTGGGCACGCGCTTTTTGGAAACGCGCGTGGTGAACGGCAAGGAGGGACAAGTCGAGATCGAGGTGACGGCCTACGAACCGACGAAGCATGTCGCCATCAAGAGTGAGGCTAGCGGCATCAAGGTCGAGTATCACTATCACCTGCAGCCGGAAAATACGGGCACGCGCGTGCGCTGGGTGTGCGAACTGGAAGCCGGCGGGCTGCGCAAGATGATGCTGCCGATGATCGCCGGGATCATGAAAAAAGAAGACGGCGATCATCTGCAGAAGTTGAAACAGGTGATGGAAAGCACCTAGGGAGCAAGCCGGGAGAGCTTCGCCCTACTGCAACAGCAACAAAAGGCGGGCGTTAGTGAACTGAACCCCTAAAAACGGACACGAAAAGAAAAGCGCCCCCT
>JBOGUK010000212.1:0-6589 GCA_050695915.1 Anaerolineales bacterium | reverse complement strand
CCTTTGATGATGCCCGAACTCAAAAACAACCCTTTTACTGCACCTGCCCTGTAAACTGCCATGAACGTTTTGGCCATCTCTTCCGGCTTGAACGTTTCTCGGCGCATCTTGCGACCGGCGCGGAACGGGCAGTAGTGGCAGTTGCGCTCGCAGGCGGTAGTCAGCATGGTTTTCAGGACGGGCATCTTCCGGCCGCCTGGCATGGCCACCTCGGTGATGGGGATAGGCGGCAGGGATTTACCGCCTACAACAGGCTGGCAATCCTGCTCGCTGTCTGCCTCCAGGACCATGTCGCGAGAGAGGGTGTTTAGACGGTCGAAGGTATCCTGACTGTTTCTCATGCTAAATTTGGCGAACTCGAAAAAGATTTAATAATCACGATCCGGGAAAAGGGTCTGTTAATAGTTAAATCTTTATATGGCGCACCTATATTAGAACATGTATTCTAAAAAGGCAAGGCTTGTCAAGCGTTTCTAATCTGTTTGACCCTTACCGTGTTAGCTGCGCACTGCGGTGCGCAGCTGCGTCATCTAGCTCGTCGGCCGGTTTTTCTTCCGCGCGGGTCTGGGAATGACCAAGCTTGAGGAGCGCATATAATGCCAAGCATGTCTGACGAATTCGTATTGGTCGAAAAGGCAGGGGCGGTTGCTATTGTTCGCCTAAACCGCCCTGAGAAGTTGAACGCGCTGAGCCCAGAAATGCTGAAGAGCATTGCTGACTCGTTGGCAAGCCTGGATAGGGATGAGGGCGTCCGCGTGATCCTCCTCACCGGCGACGAAAAGGCTTTCGCTGCCGGCGCAGACATCGAAGCAATGGCTAAGGCTTCGCCAGTGGATATGCTGCTGAGGAACACCCTGCGTTCCTGGCGGCGGATCGCTGCCATCGATAAACCGCTTATTGCCGCAGTTAGCGGCGTCGCCTTCGGCGGCGGTTGCGAGCTGGCCATGCTTTGCGATCTGATAGTGGCGGGCGAATCGGCCCGCTTCGCGCAACCTGAGATCAACCTGGGCATCATGCCGGGGGCTGGCGGCACGCAGCGCCTGGCGCGGGCCATTGGGTCGGCGCGTGCAATGGAGATGATACTTACCGGCGAGCCGATCAGCGCTCAAGAGGCGCTGGAAGCGGGCTTGGTGAATCGGGTGGTGCCGAATGACAAGGTGCTCGACGAAGCGAAGGCTATGGCAAGTGTAATCGCCACCCGTCCCCCCATTGCGGTGCGGCTGGCGCGTAAAGCCGTTCGCTACGGATATGAGCGCACCATGACTGAAGGCTTTGAACTGGAGCGCAGGAATTACCGGCTGCTGTACGATACCGAGGATCAGAAAGAGGGGATGGCGGCATTTTTGGAAAAGAGGGAAGCGAAGTTTAAAGGGAAGTAAATGCAGGTCGAACTTTATCCATCTTCGATAAGAGCAATAGAATGACAGTAGGGATTCCCTTCGGCTTCGCTCAGGGCAGGCTCTCGCACTCGCCGACATCCAAGGTGCTGCTCAGGCGAGCAGCACCTTGTGGGTCGGCGGCTCGGAATGACAAAAAAAAGGGGGTGTTATTCATTGTGTTCATGAATGACCATGGCAAATAAAGATTTTTCCAGAATCGGCGTGATCGGCGCGGGCACCATGGGTTCAGGGATCGCGCTTGCTTCGTTGTATGCAGGCTGTGACGTAATCCTGCAGGATGCTTTCCCGCAAATGCTGGATAAGGCGTCTGATTACATCAAGAAATTTCTTGACAAGAAGGGGGTGGGCGAGAAGTTCAAGAAACTGCAACTGGTTGGTGAGTTGGAGAAGCTGGCGCCTGCGCAGGTTGTAATCGAAGCTGCGCCAGAGGATATGGCGCTTAAACAAGACATCTTTCGCAAGCTGGACGCCATCTGCCCGCCGCCTGCGATCCTGGCGACGAATACCAGCACGCTCTCGGTGACTGGCATCGCCGCGGCCGCGCAGAGCTCCGGACGCGTTGCCGGGTTGCATTTCTTCAATCCCGCGCCCGTCCTCCCTTTAGTGGAAATAGTGCGCGCCGCGCAAAGTTCCCAGGAGACCATTGAAACGCTGGTGGAATTTGCCAAGATACTCGGCAAGACGCCAGTGGTCACGGGCGACACGCCGGGCTTTATTGTCAACCGCGTAGCGCGGCCGTTTTATGGGGAAGCGCTGCGAATTCTCGGCGAGGGCATCGCAACTCACGAACAAATCGATGAAATCGTGGAGCAAAGCGGCGGCTTCAAAATGGGGCCGTTCAGTCTAATGGATTTGATCGGTATCGATATCAACGCCGGCGCGATGCGCTCCATGTACGAACAAACCTTCGGCGAGCCGCGCTATCGCCCGCATCCGATCCAGATGGAGAAGCTGGCGGCAGGGGACCTCGGGCGCAAAACGGGAAGGGGGTTTTACGAATATGGGAGAGAAGAAAAGGAGAAGGGAGAAGGGAGAAAGGAGAAAACGTCTGTCGGTGGAAGCGGGCGGGTTTTAATTTCGGAGGGCAGTTGGGCTCCGGGGCTGGCGGAAATGCTGACGGCTGCCGGGTACGTGGTTGACTCTGTTCCCGATCCAGAGCACAAACCGGTGGCTTGCTTCATCGTTGCCGGGCGCCGCGAGGAAGCCGAGCGTTTGGCTGCCTGGTACGACCAGAGCCTATCGCCCGATGTTCCTTTGCTGGTTCAGTGCGCTGACATCACGCGCTCAGAAGCCGCCGCAAGCTGGGTACAGCATCCCGGGCGGCTGGTGGGGTTTGACGGATTGTTTGTTATAGGATCTGTCTTTACTTTGGTTTCGCCAAAAACCGAAACGGCCGAAGTTTGCACTCAGGCTGAGCGTTTAATCGAATCGTTGGGTAAGAAAGCTATTTGGATCGGCGATGGCCCTGCGGCGGTTCTACCGCGCATCGTTTGCCAATTGGTCAACGAAGCGGCATTTGCGCAGCTTGAAGGCGTGGCGGATGGGGAAACAATCGATCTAGCGATGAAACTTGGGGTCAACTATCCGAAAGGGCCGCTGGAGTGGGGGGCTGACATTGGATACGGGAAAGTGCTGGATGTATTGGATCATCTCCATGCCGAGTATCACGAGGAGAGATACAGGGCGTGTGTGGCGATTAGGAGATGGTCGAGAGAGGGTCTTAATGACTTGTGAAGAGGTGTTCTTGCTAAAACCCGGAACATTTTCAATCCCTCTAATTGCCAAAAATGCGGCTCGGTCGGGAAAGGGATTCTCCCTTCGGCTTCGCCTCGCTCGAAATGACAATAAAATGCGCACAGCGCATTTTATTGTCGAGGGCGTTTAGGTTAGTACAAAATTGAATTCCCCTTGCACGCCGTTTTCGGCAGGCAGCATCGTTATCAGAAGGCGCTCATCGAAGATGCCGTCAGTAAGATTGTCTGGCTCGTCCGGGAAATAGAGTTGGGTCGTCAGGATGGGTCCTTTTGGTCGCTGGACCTTGACGTGGAAGTGTCGAGTGCGGCCGGTATAAAGGCCGGGCATGATCGTTTCCAATTCGTATCGGCCATTCTCGTCCGCGAATTGATGCCCGCGCAGCGTATAGCCCACGTTGTCGTAAATGCCGTTGGCGTCCGCATGCCAGAAATCCAACAAGGCGCCGGGGATCGGATGGCAGTCAGTTCCCAGAACCTTGCCGCTGAGCATCATGTAGACGCCCTGCATGCCCTCCTCGAGGAGGGATTTTCGTTCGGCTGAGTCCGGCGTGTAAAAAGGACCTTCAGTTTGCTGGGGCGTGGGGTCGTCGTCATCGTCGCCGCAGGCTGGGGTAGGCGGCAGCGTGGCTGTGGCGCCCGTCCCGGTTGGTGCTGATGTGTGCGTGGCGGGGATCGAAGTTGCTGTTGGAGATTGGAGTCCCAGCGCACGCGCACAGGCAGCGAGGAAGCCTGTTGCCGGGACAACGAAGAGTGTCTTCAGGAAATCGCGGCGGGAATAATGAGGGATTTTCATGCCCCTCTTATACTGACCGCGGATGAGTTAAGCCTGAGAAGACACTGGTTGGGATTTGGCCAAAGTGATCTGTCGCTGCTGCGCAAGGATAATCACTAACGTGAGTGCCATGATCGCGAGCCCCAGCCAGTTGATGTTCTGCCAACCTGCGGTAACCAGCAGCGAACCAGCGGAGAACGACGAAATCGCCTGAACGGCGAAGATGGTGAAATCGTTGCTGGCCTGCGTTTTGAAACTCTCCTTCAGGAGGTAGGTCGTGGTGAGTAATACAGTCCCGCCGACAAACAGCAAGTTCCACCCCAGGCCAAGCAACACCAGGGCCGTCCAATAGCCAAGCAGCTCCGAGCTGTAAATGCCGACGGCTGTGCAGCCGAGCATGAGCAGCGCCCCGGCCTGCATGATGCGCGCAGTGCCTAGTTTTTCCAGCAAGAACCCGGTAACCAGCGAAGGCAGGTACATCGCAATGATATGGCTTTGGATAACGAAGGCCGTGTTATCCAGATTGAATCCGGTGTTGTGCATGTGCACTGGTGTGGCCGTCATGATGAAGTTCATCAAACCATAAGAGGCAACGCCGGCCATCACTGCGATCAGGTAATTCGGCTGCTGCACAATCTGGCGCAATGGGCGACCGGCTGCCTCCCCGTGCAGCGTGGGCGCCAAAATGTCTTTCATGAACAAAAGGATGATCATGACCAGCAGGTACACAAAAGCCAATGCGATAAAAGATCCTGTGTAGAGAATGGGCAGCAGACTCTGGCTGCGCTTAGCGATCTCAGGACCCAGATATCCGGCCAGAATGCCTCCCAGCAGTACCATCGAAACGGCCCGAGCTGAAAACTGTTCGTCGACGCTTTCAGCGGCCGCAAAGCGATATTGCAGCATGAAGGCTACGTTCTGTCCGATAAGAAACGTCGCAACGCAAAAAAGGAGAAAGCTGGCCTGCGTAATCGCCAAGGCCGCCAGCAGCGCCCCGCAGGCTGCGACAAACACCGCCAGCATGAACCCCTTGCGCCGCCCGATGCGACGCATCAGCAGTGCGCCCGGAATGCTCATCACTGCCATACTCACAACTCCAAGGGAAATCGGGAGCGTGGAAAATTTTGGATCTGGAGCCAGCTGCGCGCCGATAATGCCACCCAGCAACACAACCGTAGTGGGGCCGGCCATACCAAGCGCCTGGCACAGGGCGAGCAGGATAACGTTTCGATAGCGCATGGCGAAGGCGAGATTATAATGCCGCGGTTATGTTCTACGGAGCCATCCTTCTCACCGTTCTTTCAAACGTTCTCTATCACCTGTTCCAGAAGAGTATTCCAGGCAACGTAAACCCAATGGTTTCGCTCGCGGTGACATATTTAGTTGCCGCCATCGCAACTGTCGCTTTATTGCCGCTATTCCCCTTACAAGGTGCCATGGGCGCCGAATTGCGCAAGGTGAATTGGGCCAGCGTTGGCTTGGGCGCGGTGATCGTGGGGTTGGAGCTCGGCTTCCTGCTCGCTTACCGCGCGGGCTGGAACATCAGCCTGGCCTCTCTGGTAGCAAACACGACTGTCGCGCTTTTGCTGATCCCACTTGGAATTTTGTTGTTTAAGGAGCAACTTTCGCCGCTGAATGCCCTTGGGATCGCGCTTGCGATCGCGGGTTTGGTGTTGGTGAATCTGAAGTAGACAAGTCGACAAGTAAACAAGTAGACAAGCGAATGGGGTCCTTGTTTACTTGTATACTTGTGAACTTCGATGCGGAAATTTACCGGAAAACCTGCAACGGGTTTTAATTTCAATGCAATCCTTTACGAAAAACAGGATGGCCGGGCTACGGTTACCTTCAATCGGCCCGAGGTGCTGAACGCAGTCAACCACGAAATGCTTGTGGAGCTTAGCGCGGCGTTCAAGGATGCCAGCTGGGATGACTCGGTTGCCGTACTCGTGCTCACGGGCGCTGGCGACCGCGCCTTCTGCACCGGCGCCGACCTCAAGGAGCAAAAGCAGTTCCTGCAGCGCCCGCGCGATTATTGGAAATGGATGGGAGATTTCATCGAGGTGCACGAGCGACTGCGCAACCTCGGCAAGCCCGCCGTCGCACGCCTGAACGGCATCGTGGTTGGCGGCGGCAACGAATTCAACCTGAGCTGCGACCTGGCGGTGGCTGCAGACGATATCTATATCCGCCACGTGGGCACCAGCCACGGCAGCGTGCCGCTGGCGGGGGCCTCGCAGTTCCTGCCGTTCACCGTCGGCGACCGGAGAGCGCGCGAAATCCTTTTCCTGAATGAGGAGATCCCTGCACAGAAAGCAGAGGAGTGGGGGTTGGTGAATTGGGTTGTGCCGCGTCCAGAATTGGATTCCAAAGTTGACGAAATTGTTGAAAAGCTAAAGGCCAAATTCCCGGAAAAGACGCGCTACACGAAGCAGCAGCTCAATTTCTGGCGCGATCTGAGCTGGCATCTCACCATCGGCCACGGCCGCGATTGGCTGGCCACGCACAACACCAGCCCGGAGACCTGGGAAGGCGTGCGCGCCTTCGAAGAAAAGCGCACGCCGGATTACGAAGCCATCCGCCGCCGCTGGGCGCAGGATGCCGCGCCGGAGTGGCTAGATGGCGAGATTCCGGAAATTGAATGAGCTGCCAGTGGACATGAA